>NZ_CAMHVK010000003.1:0-284905 GCF_946188615.1 Streptococcus mitis | reverse complement strand
TACCATAGTCCGTACGGGATTCGAACCCGTGTTACCGCCGTGAAAAGGCGGTGTCTTAACCCCTTGACCAACGGACCTGAGCTGTTATTTTCAACTCTTACTATTATACCCACTTTTCTAACTTTGTCAACTACTTTTTGAAACTTTTTATGTTTTTTTGTATGACTTCCTATTGAGTACGGATATCAAACTCTTTAAACACAATACGTAAGTCTCTTAATACTCTTTGACGACCTCGGAAGCGTTCATTTCTTAAGACGCGTTCTAACTCTTCTTGTTTTTCTTTACTTTGTTTGCTTCTATAATCTCTTAGTGTCTCATGAAATAGATAATAATCATCTAGACACAGACCTCCCTCACTTATACGATGACTAAGCTCACCTACTTCTTCATAGGGTTCTTTATCATATCTTCGTTTTTGACTTTCTTGCTTACGGATATAGTCTAGAATTCGATTCCGGAACTTAGTCTTAAAATATTTCCTTAAACGAGGAATATCTTCTACCAGTCCTTCTTCTCTACTAATCAATTCATGTAAGCAAATCATACCCTCTTGCTCCCAATCAGATAGCTCCCATAAATGAAGGTAATATTCATTTCTACACTTATATACAATTCCCTGGACTTCTTTATACAATTCTTTAAACATAACGTTCCCCTTTCTAGATACAGTCTAACAGATTCAGAAACACTTTTGTCCCATTTCCTCCATTCTGCTCTCTACACCGTCTCAACTGCACAAAAAAAGAGAGGGCTTGCCTCTCTCAGAGTTATTTTTCGTCATTCATTTTTGACTTCACTTCATCATAGGACAGTGCATGAGATTCCTCTTCTACTGCTTCAGGCATCTTTCCTGTTTCGTAAAGAGCTTTAATTTGTGTACTATCCAATGTTTCGTATTTCAATAATGCTTCTGCAATCAACTTGTGAGTTTCACGATTTGATTGGATGATTTCAGCAGCTTTATTTCGTGCTTCATTTAATAATGAACGAACCTCTTCGTCAATTTCATAAGCTGTTTGTTCTGAAATTGATTTTTGAGGGCTTTGTGCACCAAACATAGCATGGTTTCCTTCATATTGTACTGGGCCAAGTTTTTCACTCATACCGTACTCTGTAACCATTGCACGCGCCATCTGTGTAGCTTGTTCAAAGTCGTTTGAAGCTCCTGTCGTTTGGACATTAAAGATAATTTCCTCAGCAACACGTCCACCCATCAAGCCAGCCAATTGCTCTTTCATATCTTCTTTAGAAAGAAGCATTTGGTCTTCTTTAGGAAGTGCAATCATATAACCGCCTGCACGTCCACGTGGTACGATAGTAACTTTATGAACAACACGGGCATTCGACAAGACTAGACCAACAATGGTATGTCCTGCCTCATGGTAGGCAACCAATTCTCGTTCTTTTTGTGAAACTGTCTTATCTTTCTTAGAAGGTCCAGCAATAACTCTATCTTCTGCTTCATCAATATCTGAGGCATCAATTATCGATTTATTGCGACGAGCAGCAACTAAAGCCGCTTCATTCAATACATTCTCTAAATCAGCACCAACAAAACCTGGAGTTTGTTGAGCAACTAATTTCAAATCTACATTTTCTGCTAAAGGCTTGTTCTTAGCATGAACTTTTAAGATTGCTTCACGACCTTTAACATCAGGGCGACCAACCAAGACTTTTCTATCAAAACGTCCTGGACGAAGAAGGGCAGGGTCAAGTACATCTGAACGGTTTGTAGCAGCAATGACAATAATCCCTTCATTTCCCTCAAAACCATCCATCTCAATCAAGAGTTGGTTCAAGGTTTGTTCGCGTTCGTCATTACCTCCACCAAGACCAACTCCACGTTGACGTCCAACAGCATCAATTTCATCGATAAAGATAATGGCTGGCGCTGCTTTTTTTGCATCCTCAAAAAGAGAACGAACACGACTTGCACCAACTCCGACAAACATTTCTACAAAGTCCGATCCTGAGATACTAAAGAATGGAACACCTGCTTCTCCAGCAACTGCTTTAGCAAGCAAGGTCTTACCTGTCCCCGGAGGTCCCTCTAAAAGAACACCTGCTGGAATACGGGCCCCAAGTTTTGTAAATCGTTTTGGATCTTTTAAGAATTCAACAACTTCAACTAGTTCTTGTTTTTCTTCCTCAGCTCCAGCAACATCTGAAAATCTTACTTTAATATCTTCTTTATTTGCGGCTTTAGCCTTACTACGTCCAAAACTCATTGGGTTACGGCTATTATTTCCTCCCATATTTCCCATCATAGAGAATAGGAAGAAGAATAGAATACCGAATGGCACAATGGATACAAGAATATTAATCCACATACCACTTGAACTTTCATGCTTAACAGTTACTTCCGCCTTATGGTCAGAAGCAAGTTTTTGCAATTCTGATACTGTAGTATCTGAAGGAAGAATAATACTTGAAAATTTCTCTACTGTTGTAGCAGAAGGAGAAAAGAACTGGATACCTGTTTCTTCTTTACTTGTTTTAGGATTTTTATAAACACCTGAAACTTCGATAACACTGCCATTTGGTTGGTAAGTCAATTCTTTTACATTGTCATCGGTAATTTCTTTTACCAATTCTGTATAATTAATTTGCTCACTTTTCCCTGCAACACTACCTGTACTAAAATACTGGTAACTTGTAACTAGGAAAAAAATAAGTAATAACCATAGAAAAGGATTTTTAATTAAACCATTATTTTGTTTTTTCATTAAAAATTGTTCTTTCTAATTTGAATATACTTCTTCTTTCAATACTCCAACATAAGGAAGGTTACGATAGTTTTCTTTGTAGTCTAAACCATAACCTACTACAAACTCATTTGGGATAGTAAAGCAGGTATAGTCTGCCTCAATTTCTACAACACGTCCCTCTGGTTTATCCAACAAGGTTGCAATTTTAACAGAAGCAGCCTCTCTTGCTTTAAACATATCTCTTAAACTCTTCAAAGTTTGACCTGTATCAATGATATCTTCTACAAACAGAACATGTCGTCCTTTGATATCTTGAGTCACATCTTGCTTGATATTGATAACACCACTACTTGCTGTTCCACCATGATAGCTAGAAACCATCATGAAGTCCATTTCAATATGTGTATCAATATGTTTTACCAATTCAGCCATAAAAGGAATAGATCCTTTTAAAATCCCAATTAAAATCGGATTTTTTCCTGCATAGTCTTTAGTTAGTTGGGCACCTAATTTTTTAGCAGCTTCTGTAATTTCATCGTGTGAAACGAGAATTTTTTTAATATCGTTTTCTAACATTTTTTTACCTATCTATTTTTTCTATATAAAGTACAGTGTTCATTATATCATTTTTCGTGTTTTTACTCAAATTACTGGTCGCAATTCCCAAAATTGAGACAATTTTACCAAATTGCTCAATAATCAGAGCTGATTTTCGCTTTTCCATAGGGATTTTCAAATCAATAAATAGACGTCTGAGTTTTTTTCTATGCCCATTTTGAATCAAAACATCTCCTGTTTTTCGATGACGAATGTGTATGGATGTTTCCCGTGAAACAGGTACCTGCTGAATTAATTCACCTTCTAAAGGAAGTCCAAAGGAAAATAAATAACCTTGGTAAGATACCTGATTTTGATAGTGTAACACAAGTTCATCTTCCTTTTCATCAGACTGAGGACTGATTTTACAAATCCGAAACTGTTGATACTCTTTTACTAATTCATAACCATTTTTAAGCGGATGACGATACTGGCTTTTAGTTTTTAAAATTTGCCGAACTTCTTCAAACTGAGCTTTTGTAAGATTCAAATCTGGAAAACGATTCAGATAAGTTTGAAGTAAAACTCTTTGTGTCGACTCAGAGTAAGACAATAGCTGCTCTAAATTTTCTAGATCAATATTCTTAGATAATTCAGCTATAGCTAAGTCATAATCTAAAATTTCATTTCCGAGGCTTAAGATTGCATCTCTAAATCGAGGATTTTCTTTTTCTAATTCTGGTAAATAAAAGTTTCGAATACGATTTCGAAAATAATAATTTTCTTTATTTGATATATCTTCAAAATGAAAAATTGATGGGAAGTCTTTTTTTTGAAAATTCAAGAAGGGCCGAATCATTTCTATCTCTCCGACTACTTGCTTCTCCTTAATTCCTGATAGATAGCGCAAGCGAGTACCTCGAATCAAGCGCATCAAAATCGTTTCCACCTGGTCATCAGCATGGTGGGCAGTGACTAAGGCTGTAGCACCTGTCTTTTTCATGACCTCTTTAAAAAAATCATAACGAAAATCTCGAGCCCGTGCTTCTGAAAATTCTCCTAAAAAATTTCTGATATAAATAGGAAGCTCTGCTTCAGCAGCCAACTTCCTTAATTCCTTTTCTTCCCAATCAGACTCTATTCTCTGCTTATGATTAACATGAGCTAGGATTAATTCAATTTCTAACTCTTTTTTATACGTAGATAACACCTTAAATAGAAACATAGAATCTAATCCACCAGAAAGAGCAAGCACCACCTTAGCATGTTTTTTAAAATATCCTCTCTTGAGACAATGATTTAAAAAATCTTGTTCCATCATTTTAGAACCTCATAAACATCCTTGGCTATCTTAGAAATCGTATCATAATCAGAATTCTTCGTAAAAATAGAAAGCACAAATGGAGAATCTGCATAGACAACACCCGTATCATGCTCAAATTCGTCCGCATCCCCAATTTTATGAGCTACCTTCACAGAAACACCTTTGGCAATTCGCTCATTATCAAAATCTGTTTTAGTCAAAGACTCTAGCACAAATCCATTTTGATTATAAATAGCTTCCATGACCTTCCCAGCCATTTTAGAAGAAATCAATTTTTCTTTTGGATCCCAATCATCTCCCATAATAGCAGACATCTTGGACTTAAATGTTGCATCAGATTGGTTTGAAATGTAATACCCCAATAGATTATGAGCTACATTATCAGATTCTTTTGATATTTTCGTAATTAAATCTTTTAGAGAATACTCTTTATTATCCTCTTTTTTAGGAAGGCTACCACTTCCCTCTGGTTTATAAGAACCTGGAAAATCATTGACTGCAGATACGTATTTTATAGTCGTGTCTAACTGATAAAGACCCTCATTTATTTTTTCTTGCGTATAATAAAGATAAGGAAGTTTCAAAACACTAGCTGCATACATCTTTTCATCTTGATTGATACCAGCTTCTTTTCCAGTGGTCAGTTGCTTAACATAAATAGAAAATGAATCCTTCTGATATTTTTCCGATAACATTTCTTGGACTTTACTCATCCGATTATCTTCTTCAGAAGTTGATTCTTTAGCTACCCATCCAGCCTGATCAATATGTAGAAATTCTCTTCCTTCTACAAACATGGTCTTATCGATTGATACTTGCAAATAAGCTGATAAGGATGACTTCACTTCTTTTAAGTCATAAGGACTATTGTACAGTTTAAAATCAGATTCTAACCATACTTTTTTTATTGTTGGAGTTACCTCTGATTGATCATATAAAAATCGTTTGTCCGCAGCTATAAATTGATGATTTGATAGCTTAAATACTGGAATTCCTTGTTTATTTAAACGCCACTCGGTTATTTGAAAACTTGTTTTTGGAGTCAATTTTCCAGATTCCACTACTAAATCTTCATTAGCATAAACAGGAATCTCTCCATAAACCATGGGAGAACTTAATTTTTCTCTAAAATAAATACCAAAGTCAGATTGTGAAAGGTAATAAATTTCTTTCGAAGTATAGACGACTTCTTTTTCTGTGCTAACGACTTTTGAAATAGTCAAAAAACTAGGTAGCAACAAAATAATTAAGAATTTACGCATTCTTCCTTTCCTTTTCTTCTTGTAAACGCAATAGTTGATTTTTATCAGACAACTCTTCTAGTTTTTCATCCGATAGACTCAAAAATTGCTCAATTACGTCTAATAAATTTTCCATTTTATCACCTTGGGAGCAAGTCAGGAATCGTATAAACAGCTTCCCGATTCTTAGAATAATAATATTTTGCACGCATGTATTTAGCAGCGTAATCTTCATCTTTCAACTTTGTAGCAAAAGCTGTCTCTTTCTCCTTTTCCTCACTCAAGGTTTGATACTGAGTTTGCAAGTCTGATAACTGTTGACGTCTTTGGAGTAATTGGTGATAGCTTTGAGCAAGATTATAAGTTGGTAAAATGAACAATAAAATCATCAAAATAAGAACCCAGCCCATGAAACGATTACGTTTTTGTCGTTCCTTCATCAGATAGCGACGACGTTGATGTTCATTTTGAATAAAAGAATTATTCAATTGTACGATATTTTTAGACATTTTCTTCTACCCGTGTTTCACTGATAATTTCATACATGCCTGCTGCATCTTCTTTTTTTGTACTATCTTTCATCTCCAGTACTTTTACAAGTAGCAACTTATTGCCAAAGCGAATTTCAACTTGATCATCAACTTTCAAGTCCGTTGAACTTTTGGCCAAAATTCCATTTACCTTAATTCTGCCTTTATCTGCTACTTCTTTTGCGACTGTACGACGCTTGATAATTCTTGATACTTTTAAATATTTGTCTAATCTCATTTTTCTTACCTCAAATTATTATTGTATCATTTTTATCTACTTTATAGAAGAAAAATGTTAAAGGGAATTGCCTTATTTCAACACTTTTATCTCCAATAAACTTTCTCCAAAAATCAGCAGACCTTCTAAAATTTCATAGTCTTTCTTGTTTCGAACATCAAATACAACCTCCATTAATCCCTTATTCTCAGTGATAGCTGCTTTTAAGTTCGTTGCGGATAAGGCTTTAAAATAATCTTGAGCCAAGAATAGTCGTTGAGTGACTTTTTCAAATTGAACTGTAATCTTATTTTCTTTTCTTTCCACACGTTCTACAAAGACCTTATCCAAGTATGATTTGACCAAACCAATCTCTAAAAGATAGGCCACTACGTCTGGGTATTCTCCAAAACGATCCATCAATTCTTCTTGTAACTCTTCATAGTTGACACAGTTGTCAATTTGACGAATTTTCTTGTAAATTTCAATCTTATGTCGTTGGTCAGAAATATAAGTGTCAGGAAGATAAGCATCAATTTGTAAAATCAACTCAGCATTCCCTTTGGTTCTTTTATTCCCATTGCCGTTACGTTTAGCAATAGCTTCCTCTAATAACTGCGAATACAATTCAAAACCAACAGAATCAATGAAACCAGACTGCGATTTTCCTAGGAGATTTCCTGCTCCACGAATAGAAAGATCTCGCATCGCAATCTTAAATCCTGAGCCTAATTCTGTAAATCCCTTAATCGCTTCTAATCTCTTCTCAGAGACTTCACTAATTGATTTTTCTGGATGATACATAAGATAAGCATAAGCAATACGATTACTACGACCAACTCTTCCTCTTAACTGATACAAGGTTGACAAGCCCATATGGTCTGCATTTTCAATAAACAAGGTATTGGCATTTGGAATGTCCACTCCTGTCTCAATAATGGTAGTCGTCACCAAAATATCATACTGACCTTCAATGAAATCCAGTAGAGTATTTTCTAACTGAATCTCACTCATTTGCCCATGAACATAACCAATCGAAGCCTCTGGAATTAAATCCTGTAATTCTGAAACCTTTTGGTCAATCGTGTCAACTTTGTTGTAAAGATAATAAACTTGACCTCCACGCTCCATTTCACGCAAGACCGCATCACGAATGACACTATCATTCTTTTCCAAAACATAGGTCTGAACAGGATAGCGATTAGTCGGCGGAGTTTCAATAACAGACAAATCTCTGATTCCCAGCATAGACATATGAAGGGTACGAGGGATTGGCGTTGCTGTCAAGGTCAGGACATCTACTTGTTTTTTTAGTTCTTTCAAGGTTTCCTTATGCTTGACACCAAATCGCTGTTCCTCATCAATAATCATCAAGCCCAAATCTGCAAATACAACATCTTTTGACAAGACACGATGTGTTCCAATCAAAATATCGACTTGACCCTTTTTCAATTTTTCAAGTGTTTTAGTCTGCTCTTTTTTACTTCTAAAGCGACTCAACACATCAATATTAACTGCAAAATTTTGGAATCGTTCCTTAAAATTCGTATAGTGCTGTTGCGCTAAAACCGTCGTCGGAACTAAGACAACAACCTGTTTGTGATCATTGACTGCCTTAAAGGCTGCACGCATAGCAACTTCTGTCTTTCCAAAACCAACATCCCCAACTAAAAGTCGATCCATTGGCTGAGAAGTCTGCATATCTCTCTTGATTTCCTCAATACTACGAAGTTGATCATCCGTTTCAACATAAGGGAAGGCATCATCAAAAGCATGTTGATCTTCATCATCAGCTGAGAAAGCAAACCCCTTCAACTGGCTGCGTTCAGAATAGAGTTTGATTAAATCGTCAGCTATATCCTCTACCTGATTCTTAACCTTTTGCTTGGCCTTTTTAAAATGACCGTCATTTAATTTATTGAGTTTTGGCGCTTTACCATCACTTGAAACATATTTAGATAGTAGATGAATCTGTTCCACTGGGATGGAGATTTGATCCCCATTTTGATACTGGACACTGACATAATCGCGGTGAATCCCCTTGATTTCAATGGTTTCAATCCCTAGATATTGACCAATCCCATGAATATGGTGAACAACGTAATCTCCTTTTTCAAGTTCATTGTAATCTTTTAATCTCTCTGCGTTTGAAACATGTTGTCTTCGAAAACGACGTTTCAATTTCTTTTGAAAAATCTCATGTTCAGTAATCACCAAAATTTTTTCATCTACAAAATGAAAACCATGTCTGAGATTGCCCTCGATTAAGTTTACAGATTCTTGACAGATTCTTGACTTATCTCTAGAATCCAATTTAATCTGATATTCCTCTAACACATCCTCCAATGTTTTACTTCCCATTGAATTGCTAGACTGCAGAATAATGGTGTAATCCATTTTTTTATATCGTTCAATTTCTTCTTTTAGAAAAGAAAATTGATTGAAAAACTCCTGCATAGGATATTGATTAAATTGATAAATTTGGTCAAACTTGAGATTTCCTAACCCCTTTTGCAGATTAGAGAAAAAGGTAACCGGACTCTGTTTTTTATAGGTTTGCTCTGTATCAGCAAAATACTGCATCTCAGAAAATGCTTTACTGTTCTGTAATTCTTCTGTAAAGTATTGTGCTAACTCCCTTTCAAAGACTTCATACTGATTCATCAATTTCTGATAATCATCAAAGAATATTGGAGTATCTTTTTCAATATAGTCAAAAACAGTCCATGTCTTATCATAACACAAAGATAAAAATTTCCTTGAATCAGAATGAATTTGTTTTTGGTGAAAACTTGAAAGAATTTCTTCTAAGTATGATTTTAAAATAGGTGATAACGTTTTTGAAATTTGTTTTTCTAAAGCTGACTGACCTCGTTGATAATCCTTTTCTCTCAAAAGAATATCACTAGCTGGAAAAATGAGGAGTTCTGACTGATTTTCTTTCGATAATTGTGTTTCGACTTCAAAAGTACGAATTCCATCGACTTCATCACCAAAAAACTCAATTCGGCTAGGTTCTAACTGGGATATTTCAAAAATATCTAAAATATCTCCTCGAAGACTAAATTCTCCTTGAGTTTGTACTTGTGTAACCTTTCGATAACCAATTTCCTTTAACTGATGGATAAACGCGTGTTGGTCATATTCTTCACCAACTGAGATTTTTACAATACTATCTTTGAATACATTAGGAGACGGTAAAATCAATCGACTTGCTGCGATATTACAAACTAAAATCCCTCTCTTAGATGAATCAGTCAAAAAACGCAAGGCTTCAACCCGTGAAATGATTTTTTCTTGTGAAGACATCAAAAACTCCACCATAGGAGTATCATCTACCAAAAATGGATAGACAAGTTCCTCACCCAAGATAGATAGAAGATCACTAACAAGTCCTTCTGCTTCTCCATAAGTTGACGTCAACAATACAATCTTATCTTCTTTTTCTAAACTGCTTGCAATTGCAAGAGCCTTAGTAGACGTTGATAAACCAAGTATCAGTTGTCTTTTCTTATCTGTTAAATTTTGATGCCATTTTTGGATCTGATCATTTTCTGAGAATAAATCTAATAAGGTCACCATTTATCCGTTATACCTCTGCATCGTTTTTTCAAAGTTTTTCTCTTGTAAATAGTAGTTTACAGAATCGTCAACTTTGTCAATAGACTGTAAAATACCAATATAATCATCCTTGTCAAACTTACTCAAAACATGGTGAACAACTGACATACCATTTTTAGGTCTTCCGATTCCAATCTTAACACGGTTAAAGACCTGAGTTCCAATATGTTGAATAATAGACTTAATACCATTATGACCACCTGCGGAGCCTTTTGCTCTTAAACGAATCTTTCCAACTTCCATGTCAAGATCATCGTAAATGATGAGTAAATCTTCAATATCCAAACCATAGTAAGTCAATAAAGCATGAACCGCTTTTCCACTTTCATTCATAAATGTCGTTGGTTTGACAAGATAAATTTTTTCTCCATTTAGGAAAAAGGATGCTAGGTCAGCTTGAAATATCTTATCATGTGTAAAAGTGACATTCTGTTTCTTCGCTAGTTGGTCAATCAACATAAATCCAACATTGTGTTTTGTTTCAAAATATTTATCCCCTGGATTTCCTAATCCTACAAGTAATTTGGTCATTTATTTTTCCTTTCAAAAGCCAAAAGGGTTGGAATTTTTTTTTCCAACCTAATTGACACTATTTATTAAATTTTTAGACATTAAAGCGGAATTCCATGATATCGCCATCTTGAACGATATATTCTTTTCCTTCTTCACGTAAGCGCCCAGCTTCTTTTACGGCTTTTTCAGATCCGTATTTCACTAGATCCTCATATGACATGGTTACCGCACGAATAAATCCTTTTTCAAAGTCTGAGTGGATAATACCAGCTGCTTGAGGAGCCTTCATACCACGTTTGAAGGTCCAAGCACGAACTTCTTTTTCACCAGCTGTAAAGTAAGTTCCCAGTCCAAGCAAGTGGTAAGCTGCACGAGTCAACTTGTCAACGCCTGATTCTGTCAAACCAAGTGCTTCAAGAAACTCTTGCTTGTCTTCTTCGTCTAACTCAGAAATTTCTTCCTCAGCACGCGCAGAAATAACGACTACTTCAGCATTTTCTGTCGCTGCAAATTCACGAATTTGTTTAACATAGCCGATAGAGTCAGGTTCTGAAACCACATCCTCATCTACATTGGCAACATAAAGAACTGGTTTAGTTGTCAAAAGGAAGAGACCTTTGACAACTTTTTGTTCTTCATCTGTAAATTCGATGGTGCGAGCTGATTTTCCATCTTCAAGGACTGGTTTAATCTTTTGAAGAACATTGAATTCTGCTACTGATTCTTTATCTTTTTGCGTACGTGCCATCTTTTCTACACGCGCATATCGTTTGTTCACTGATTCTAAGTCAGCAAGAATCAACTCCAGGTTAATAGTATCAATATCTGCAAGTGGATCTACAAAGGCGTCTTCACGTCCTTGCTCGCGCATCACATTTTCATCATCAAAAGCACGAACTACGTGAACAATCGCGTCTACTTCACGGATATTAGCCAAGAATTTATTCCCTAGCCCTTCTCCTTTTGAAGCTCCTTTTACAATTCCTGCGATATCTGTAAATTCAAATGTTGTTGGAACTGTCTTTTTAGGAGTGATCATTTCAGTCAATTTTTGTAGGCGTTCATCTGGAACCTCAACCATTCCAACGTTTGGATCAATCGTCGCAAATGGATAGTTTGCAGCCTCTGCTCCTGCTTTTGTAATTGCATTAAATAGTGTTGATTTACCAACGTTTGGCAAACCAACGATACCTGCTGTTAAAGCCATATTTTCTCATTCTCCGTTTTTATTTCAATCCCTAATATTATAACACAAAAAGGGAAAACTTGCTAACCCTCTAACTGAGGGGTTTCAGTCAATAATTTTATTCATTTTTCGATCAAAATCATAGCGCCCCATCATGACAACATGGTCACAATTGCTACATTTAATTTTGATATCTGCTCCTACACGTGTAATTTCCCAACGATTGGCCTTTTTACCTGTTGACTTGATGGTGCAAGCATGTGGTTTTTTCATTTCAACAAAATTTCCAACTTGATACATACTACTCTCCTTTTCTTTTTCGATTATATCATAAAAGAGGCGAGCCAGGCTCAACCTCTTTCACTTAATTTGTACGAACTGGTGTAATGAGCTGCATGAAGTCTTCATCAGTGTCTGCTGGCACAAGAGTAAATGGACGAACAGCTGAGATAAAGCTAATGGTCACCTTTTCGCTATTTAAAGCCTTAAGAGAATCAATCAAGTAAGTTGGGTTGAAACTAATAGTCAAATCTTCACCAGTCACCTGATCAGTATCGATTTCTTCGTTTACTTTACCAACTTCTGGAGAATGAACATGGGCGCTAACAATACCACCTTTAATTTCAAGCTTCACAGTACCATTTTGAGTCGCACTTGATAAAAGGCGAGCACGCTCCATTGACTGACGTAAGTTTACCACATCAAAAGTAATAGTAGTGTTAAAGTCTGTCGGAATCAAGCGATCTGTATCAGGATAGTTACCTTCTAACAAACGAGTATAGAAGCTAATATTTTCGCTTCTAAAGAGGATTTGATTGTTGGCAAAGAAAATCTCTACAGTTTCAATATCGTCTGTAAATACTGCTGAAAATTCGCGTAGAGAACGGCTAGGAATCACGACATCAAAATCATCACTATTTTTTTCAAGAGTCAATTTTTTCTGGCTTAGACGATGAGAGTCTGTTGCAACTGTTTTTAACTCTTTGTGTTGGCTCAATACAAAATGAACACCTGTTAAAATTGGACGACTTTCTTGTGTACTTGCAGCAAAAGCTGTTTCATTGATAATTTTCTTGAGTAATTTTGTTTCAAGAACCAAAGGAGTGCTTGCTGAAATTTCTTGGATTCGTGGATATTGTTCACTATCTTTTCCTTTTAGGGTAATTTCTGATTTACCGCTGGTTAAAACAATTTGATTTTGTTCAATTTCTTTAAAATCAAGAGTCACATCAGGTAGACTAGATACCACATTGATGAAGAAAGAAGCTTCAAGAAGGATCGAACCTAAAGAAGTAATTAACAAACCAGCATCTTCATTTTTTTGAGAAATAAAATTTTCAATTGAAATTTGACCATTTGAACCAATTAAAGTAACACCTTCATTGGTTACGTCAATTTTTACGGTTGATAAAATAGGAATGGCATTTTTAGAGCTAATAGCTCTCTTAGTAGTATTTAAGGCTTGTAGAAATAAATTTTTATTAATTGAAAAATGAATCATGGATTCTCCTTTATTTATTTTTAGTATTAGAAGGATAATAGTAATAATAGGGTCTGTGAAATCTGTGGAAAACAGACTTTAAACAAGTCATATCAAGTTTTTTGGCTTGTTTAAAAAATGTGGATAAAAAAGATAATAAAGTAAAAGTTATCCACAAGTTATTTAATTTTCTTTTTGATGGATTCAATTTCTAAACGTAAATTATCGTCTTCATCAATCAAAGATTTAATTTTGGCATGGGCATGTATGACTGTTGTGTGATCTTTTCCACCAAATTCCTTCCCAATTTTTGGAAGACTATTATCTGTTAATTCTCTAGATAAATACATGGCTACTTGACGGGCCAAAACAATATTTTGAAGGCGTCTGCTTCCCTTCATTTCTTTGACACTAACACCATAGAAGTTCCCTACTTCAGTTTGGATTTTATCAATTGGAATGACGAGGATTTGGCTAACATCTTGTTTTCGAGCTCTAATAGCTTCTGCAGCGATATCGATAGTGATATCCTTAATCTTCTTCACTCTGGCAATTAAAGTGATGTCGTTTATTGCTCCTTCAAGTTCTCGGACGTTTGAATCAAATTGACCAGCTAGGTATTCTAGGGTATCACTTTGGAAATGGTAGTCTAAATTCTCTGTTTTGCTTTGTAAAATAGCAATACGTGTCTCAAAGTCAGGTGGTGTGATGTTTTGCGTCAAGCCCCAGCTAAAGCGCGTGACAAGTCTTTCTTCAAGGCCCTCTAAGTGTTTAGGGCTACGATCACTAGTCAGAACAATTTGTTTTTGATTGTTATGGAGAACATTGAAAGTATTGAAAAATTCTTCCTGAGTTGCAACTTTTTTTCCACTCAGCGATTGAATATCATCAATTAACAAGAGATCGAGGCTACGGTAGGTTTTTTTGAACTTATCCATTTCACCCAGTCTCAGATGTTCAAGAAAGTCGTTTATAAAGCTTTCAGCAGGAATGTACTTAACACGCGCATCAGGAATATTTTTCAAAATCTCATTCCCAATTGCATTGAGTAAGTGAGTCTTACCAAGGCCAGGTCCTCCATAGATAAAAAGAGGATTATAGGTCAAGGCTAAATCTTCAGAAACAGCCAAAGCGGCTGATACTGCCCAAACATTCCCATCCCCTTGAATAAAATTATCAAAGGTATATTTTTCTTTTAATCCAGTATCCGAATAAGGAATAGATGCTAACTTTGGACTATAGTCATAAAGAGTTGAATTTGGAGCTTCTTCAACTTGTGAGACAGTAGTATCTTGAGGTTTGATGAAAATATAGTGGGGAGTTATCTCAGCATCATAAATCTCAAAACCAGCTACTACAATGATATCTTTTAGTTGTTTTTCCCAGACCATTTCCATTTCAGATCGTGGTAAAAATATAGTGGCAACATTTTCCTCTACCTTGATGAGTTCAGCTTGAATAGCATAGAAATCATACATGGATCGAGTCAGTCTTTCTTGAGCAAATTCTAAGATACGATTCCAAAATTGTTTTTCTTTCAATCCGTCCTCCTCCTTTACTACTTGTTTAAAAGTTTAATACTAGACTTATTTTACCATAGATAGTAAGATTTTTCCACAAGTTGTGAAAAATAATCCACAATGTTATCAAGTTTTATCCACAGGTTGGGGATAAAATCAGAAACTATTGATTTATGAAGTTTTTTATTGAAAAAAATAGTGGATAACCTTGTGAGATAAAAAAATAAAAGAACAGCCTTATTTCAGGCTGTTGATAATTCTACTGTATTCTTCTTGATTTGAGAAAGCAATAATGATTTTGCCACTATCTTTTTTAGACAGTTTGATTTCTACATCTAATCCGAGTATTTTTTTTAACTGTTCTTCTTCATTTTGTATGAAATAATCATTTTTTTGCAGTTTCTTTTGTTTTTTCTCTGTCAGAAGAGCTTCTAACTTCCTTACAGAAATGTCTTCCTCTATAATTCGTTGAAAGAAATAGTCTTGTTGTTCCTTATTCAACCCAACTAGAGAACGCGCATGGGCTTGTGATAGTTTACCACTTTCTACTTCAGAGAGAATCGGTTCTGGCAGGGACAGCAAGCGAATGGAGTTGCTGATATATGGACGAGACTTGCCCATTTTATCTGCAATTTCAGCATGGGTAAATCCTTTCTCTACAAGAGATTCATAGGCGCGTGCTTCTTCTATTGGATTTAAATTTTCTCTTTGCAAATTTTCAATGATGGACTGGACCATCATCTCTTGATCTGAAAGCTGTTTAACAACAGCTGGGATAGACCTTAGACCAGCTAAAAGTGAAGCCCGATAGCGTCTCTCTCCTGCAAGGATTTCATAACCAATAACAGGAGATTGACGAACAATAATCGGTTGAATGACCCCATTTTCTTTGATAGACTGTGCTAGTTCATGTAGTTTTTCTCCATCAAATTCTTTTCGAGGTTGATAGGGATTTTTTTGTATATCCGTGATAGAAATCATTTCAAATTTTTCCATGATTCTACACTAACACATCTTTTCTTTTATGTAAAGCTTTCTTTACATAGATGTCAATTAAGATTCTAAATCACCTGAACTCTTGTCAAGTTTAATAGATGTAGCTTCTTCTTTACCGTTACGATAGTAAGTTATCTTAATGGTGTCTCCGATAGAATGATTGTAAAGAGCACTTTGTAAGTCTGTTGATGAAGCAATGTCTTTGTCATCTACTTTTGTAATAACATCGTATTTTTCAAGGTGACCATTGGCAGGCATATTACTTTGCACAGAACGAACAACTACACCAGATGTTACATTGCTTGGAATATTCAGTCTTCTAAGATCACTTGTATTAATATTTGAGAGATTGACCATTTGAATTCCCAAAGCTGGACGAGTCACTTTTCCGTTCTTTTCTAACTGTTCAATAATATTGATAGCATCATTTGCAGGGATTGCAAAACCAAGACCTTCTACAGATGTTCCTCCATTTGTAGCAATTTTACTTGAGGTAATTCCGATAACCTGTCCTTGAATATTGATTAGTGGGCCACCAGAGTTACCTGGGTTAATAGCAGTATCAGTTTGGATGGCTTTTGTAGAAATAGCTTGTCCATCCTCAGATTTTAAGGACACATTTCGATTGAGACTAGATACAATACCCTGAGTAACAGTATTTGCATATTCAGAACCCAATGGGCTACCAATAGCAATAGCAGTTTCTCCTACGGTTAACTTACTAGAATCACCAAATTCAGCTACTGTAGTCACTTTTTCTGAAGAGATTTTGACGACAGCAATATCAGAGAAAGTATCTGCTCCGACGATTTCTCCAGGTACTTTAGTCCCATCTGACAAGCGAATATCTACTTTGCTGGCGCCATTTATAACGTGATTGTTAGTAACAATGTAAGCTTCTTTGTCATTCTTTTTATAAATAACCCCAGATCCTTCACTAGAGATTTGTTGAGAATCTGTGTCAGTATCATCATTGCCAAATACGCTATTTTGTCTGTTGGCCGAATAAGTGATAACAGAAACAACAGCATCTTTTACTTTGTTAACAGCCTGTGTTGTTGAATTTTCGTTTTTATAGGCAGTCTGTGTGATAGTGCTATTGTTGTTGGAGTTACTTACACCACTTTTTTGAGTGAGTTGAGTTATTGAAAAACTACCCAAGGCTCCACTAAAAAAGCTAATGACGATAACGACTAATAATTGAAACCATTTTTTGTAAAATGTTTTTAGATGTTTCATATTTGCCTCCATATGTTTGAAATTACTGAAAGTATAAACTGACTAGCTTAATTATAACTTAAAAACAAAAGTTTTTCACAGATTGTGGATAACTTTCAAAAATCTGTGGTTTTCTCGGCTAAAATTAACCTTTTATTTTGTGAATAAGATGTGAAAAAATAGAGAATATGTTAGAATAGAATCATGAAAATTAAAGTTGTAACAGTTGGGAAACTGAAAGAAAAATATTTAAAAGATGGCATAGCAGAGTATTCAAAACGAATTTCTCGATTTGCTAAGCTTGAAATGATAGAGCTAGCAGATGAAAAAACACCAGATAGGGCCAGTGAATCAGAAAATCAAAAGATTTTAGAAATAGAAGGTCAGAGAATTTTATCAAAAGTTGGTGACCGTGATTTTGTTATTGTGTTAGCCATTGAAGGGAAAACTTTCTCCTCAGAAGAATTTAGTAAGCATTTAGAAGAAGCTTCTATAAAAGGATTTTCTACTCTTACTTTTATTATTGGAGGGAGTCTGGGATTAGCACAGGATGTAAAAAAGAGAGCCAATCTCTCTGTTAGTTTTGGTCGTTTAACCTTGCCCCATCAGTTAATGAGACTAGTCCTTGTTGAACAAATCTATCGAGCTTTTACAATACAGCAGGGCTCGCCCTATCATAAATAGAAAATTGACTTTCAATTGAATTTTTGGTAGAATAGCTGTATTAGGTCTCATAGCTCAGCTGGATAGAGCATTCGCCTTCTAAGCGAACGGTCGCAGGTTCGAATCCTGCTGGGATCAATATAGTAGCAAAGCTGGGAATTTTCCCGGCTTTTTTTTTAAAAAAGTACACTTGGGGAGAAAAAAATGACAGTTGAGAGAATTTTATCTAAAATTAAATTCCATTTTGTATAATGGTTTTTGTAAGTTAGCTTACAGGAAAAAAAACATTTTAGGAGATTTTATTATGAAAAACACAGTTAAATTGGAAAAGTTTGTAGCCTTGAAGGAAAAAGAATTGCAGGAGATTCGAGGTGGGGAGATGAGGAGAATAGATAAAATGTTTATTAATTTTCTTAAAAGAAGATAAGGGAGTGTCAGAATGAATTTTTTCTTAGTAGTAGATTTTATATTATATTTTTTTATTATTAGTCACAGTTACAGTTTAATTTGCAAAGGTCAAATAAAAGAAAAGGAACTATACGTTTTTGGTGCTTATACATTACTAGTAGAAATAGTACTTAGCCTTTCCTTTTATCTTCTAAATTTAGATGGGTTAGGAATTGCAACATTTTTATTTCCTTTGGGTTTATATTCCTATTTTCGATGGATTAAACAGTATGAGAGGGATAGAGGACTATTCCTAAGTTTACTACTATCTCTTTTATATGAGAGCACTCATACCTTTCTGTCCGTAACTTTCTCCTCTCTAACAGGAGACAATTTTGTTTTACAATATTATGACCCATTCTTTTTCGTTGTAACGGTATTGACCTATTTTATTATCTTAAAAATCATTCATTATTTCCACTTGGAACTAACCTATTTTGACAAAGACTACCTCTATCCTTTCTTGAAAAAAGTATTTTTTGCTTTACTATTGCTACATATTGTATCTTTCGTTTCAGATATGGTAAGTACGATTAAACATTTGAATAGTTTTGGAAGTATTCTATCATCTATTGTCTTTATATCTCTCCTTCTGACCTTCTTTGCAATGAATTCTCATAAAGAACAAATGGAGAAAGAAATTGCGTTGAAGCAGAAGAAATTTGAACAGAAACATTTACAAAACTATACAGATGAAATTGTTGGTCTGTATAATGAAATTCGTGGTTTTCGACATGATTATGCTGGGATGCTTGTCAGCATGCAGATGGCAATTGACAGTGGTGATTTACAGGAAATTGACAGAGTTTACAATAAAGTTTTAGTCAAAGCAAATCATAAACTGCGTTCAGATAAGTACACTTACTTTGATTTGAACAATATAGAAGATTCAGCTTTACGAAGTTTGGTTGCCCAGTCCATTGTCTATGCTCGAAATAATGGTGTAGAGTTTACACTGGAAGTAAAAGATACGATTACCAAGCTTCCAATAGACCTGCTGGATTTAGTTCGTATTATGAGTGTTTTATTGAACAATGCTGTCGAAGGATCGGCTGATAGTTATAAAAAGCAGATGGAAGTAGCAGTTATTAAGATGGAAACTGAAACAGTGATTGTGATTCAGAATTCATGTAAAATGACGATGACTCCTTCAGGAGATCTATTTGCTTTAGGATTCTCTACTAAGGGAAGAAATCGTGGAGTCGGATTAAATAATGTGAAAGAACTACTGGATAAGTACAACAATATTATTTTAGAAACAGAGATGGAAGGCAGTACATTTAGACAAATCATTAGATTTAAGAGGGAATTTGAATGAAAGTTTTAATTTTAGAAGATGTTATTGAACATCAAGTGAGACTAGAGAGAATATTGGATGAAATTTCGAAAGAATCGAATATTCCAATATCATACAAGACAACGGGAAAAGTTCGTGAGTTTAAGGAATATATCGAAAATGATGAAGTAAACCAGCTTTATTTTCTAGATATTGATATTCATGGAATTGAGAAAAAAGGGTTTGAAGTTGCTCAGTTTATTCGTCATCACAATCCTTACGCTATTATCGTCTTTATCACTAGTCGGTCAGAGTTTGCGACTTTGACCTATAAATACCAGGTATCAGCCCTAGATTTTGTTGATAAGGATATCAATGATGAGATGTTCAAGAAGAGAATTGAGCAAAATATCTTCTATACGAAGAGTATGTTACTTGAAAATGAAGATGTGGTAGATTATTTTGATTACAATTACAAGGGAAATGATTTAAAAATCCCTTACCATGATATTTTGTATATTGAAACGACGGGAGTATCTCATAAATTGCGCATTATTGGTAAGAATTTTGCAAAAGAATTTTATGGTACCATGACAGATATTCAGGAAAAGGACAAACATACTCAGCGATTTTATTCTCCTCATAAGTCATTTTTGGTAAATATAGGCAATATCAGAGAAATTGATCGAAAAAACCTAGAAATTGTTTTCTATGAAGACCATCGTTGTCCTATTTCAAGATTAAAAATTAGAAAATTGAAAGATATTCTAGAGAAAAAATCTCAAAAGTAATTGACAATTAGCAAGAAATTGATATAATGGTTATATCTGCTACAGATAGAAGGTCCGTTGGTCAAGGGGTTAAGACACCGCCTTTTCACGGCGGTAACACGGGTTCGAATCCCGTACGGACTATTTTATCCGCCATAGCTCAGTTGGTAGTAGCGCATGACTGTTAATCATGATGTCGTAGGTTCGAGTCCTACTGGCGGAGTATAGATAAAAGGGAACACAGTGTTGTTCCCTTTTTTGCATCAATTCGTATCACCAAGCATCTTCATAAGGAAGTCTGTTATTTCTTGAGGACTTTCTTTTTTTCCATGTGCAATCCAAGTTTGGCAAACACCAAAAAGTGCGTGAGTTAGATAGATGCTACTGTATTCTAATTCAGTGGTATTGAGATTCAGTTGCATAAAGCGTTTTTGTAAATCTGTGCTGAGCATGATATGAAGTTTATTTCTTAAGAAATTTTGGATTTCTTTGGTCCCATTTTCAGAAAGAAGAGCAGCCAGAAGTGGTTCTGACTCTAGATATTCAAAGACTTCTAGAATAGCGTCTCTTTTGTGATGAGCATGTTTTTGAAAAATATATTCAAATGTATGAAATAGCTTGCTTTGATAGTGCTCAATCATATCATACTTATCCTTATAGTGAGTATAGAAGCTGGAACGACTAATTCCGGCTTTTTCTGCTAACTTGACAGTAGAAATTTGATCAAATGGCTGTTCCATCAGTAATTGTACCATAGCATTTTCAATAGTTCGCTTTGTTTTTAAGCGTTTGTTACTTTCTTGCATACTTCCTCCTTGTGAACAAATTAGACTATGTGTCTAAAAATTGATTTTTTATCTTGTAATTTAGATTTTTTAATGTATAATCTATTATATCAAAATTTTAGACAATATGTTTAAAAAAGGAGAAACTATGTTTAAAGAATGGAAAGCAATTTTTAAAAAACCAACCTTTATTATTGTCATGATAGGAATTTCTCTTATTCCCGCTCTGTACAATATCATATTTTTATCCTCAATGTGGGATCCATATGGTCAAGTGTCTGACTTACCTGTGGCAGTTGTCAATAATGATAAAGAGGCCTCTTATAATGGTAATAGCATGTCTATAGGAAAAGACATGGTGTCTAATTTAGAGCAAAATAAATCATTGGATTTTCATTTTGTAGATGAAGAAGAAGGTAAGAAGGGTCTAGAAAACGGTGATTATTATATGGTAGTCACTTTGCCAAGTGACTTGTCTGAAAAAGCAGCTTCTATTTTAACGGATCACCCTGAGCAAATGCAAATCGATTATCAGACTTCAAGTGGTCATAGCTTTATTGCCAGCAAGATGAGTGATTCTGCAATGACACAATTAAAGCAGAGTGTTTCTACCAATGTAACCGAGACCTATACTAAAGCTTTATTCAACAAAATGGTCGATTTAAAGGATGGTATGAGTCAAGCAGCTTCTGGAAGTGAAAAACTAACTGATGGAGCGAATCAGTTAGTGGCAGGAAGTCAAACATTAACTATTAACCTAAACTCTTTAGCAGCTTCAAGTTTAACATTTTCAAATGGAACGGAGCAGTTTACTAAAGGATTATCCTCTTATGTCTCTGGTGTTGAACAACTTCATCTTGGCTTAGGGAATTTTAATAGTGGTTTAGTTACATATACTGGTGCAGTGAGTCAATTAGATAGTGGGTTAGGTCAATTATCTTCTAAAAGCCCTGAATTAGTGAGGGGAATTAATCAATTATATACTGGTGTAGAATCTTATACTGGCGGTGTTTCTAAGCTCAATGCTGGTCTTAATCAATTTTCATCTGGTGTTAGTGCCTATACAAATGGAGTGGGAAATCTTGCAACAGGTGCTAATCAGTTATCTAATCAATCAGCTACACTTCGAATGGGTGTGGAGCAATTAAGTGAAGGGATTCAACAACTTTCTAGCAAGTTAGATACTTCGTCTGAGCAAAAAGATCAAATTAATAAATTATCTTCTGGTTTGAATCAGTTAAATCAAGCTATTCAAAATATTGATGTTGGAGATACAAAACAATTAGATTCTGTTTTATCAAGTATAGTATCTCTTTCTAATCAAATGTTAGCAAGTGTTCAGTCTGATAAAGCGACTACATTAGCCAATATTCAATCGACAGCAGCTTATCAATCATTGACAAGTGAGCAACAAGCTGAGATAAGCGCTTCTGTATCTCAAAATTCGACTGATAGTATTCAATCGGCTCAGTCAATTGTAGCTTTAGCTCAAGGTTTACAGGGAAGTTTGGAAAACTTACAAAATCAGTCTTTTAATCTTTCGACTTTAAAAAATCAAGCTAATCAAGTATTACCTATCGCTTCTAGTTCTTTGACAGAATTGTCAAGTGGATTAACAGAGATACAAGGAGCTGTTGCTAGCAAATTAGTTCCTGCCAGTCAGTCTATTACATCAGGTGTAAATGCATATACTGCAGGTGTTGATAAAGTTTCTCAAGGCGCAAGTCAACTAAGTGAAAAGAATTCCACCTTGACAGGTAGTTTGGACCAATTAGTTTCAGGCTCAACTACCTTGACACAAAAATCTTCTAACTTGACAGCAGGAGTTGGTCAATTAGTTGAAAAAACTCCAGAATTAGTGTCTGGTATTGAAAAATTATCAACTGGCTCTAACCAATTGAATCAAAAGAGTCAAGAATTGATAGCAGGAGTTGATAAATTGCAATCAGGCTCTAGCCAACTAGCTGACAAATCCAGTCAGTTAATTTCAGGTGCTTCTCAATTAGAAAGTGGAGCTAATAAATTGGCAAATGGAGCTGGGAAACTAGCAGAAGGTGGAACAAAGTTAACTTCTGGCTTGGAAGGTTTACAGACAGGAGTTGCTTCTTTAGGACAAGGACTAGGTAATGCTAGTGATCAGCTCAAATCAGAATCTACGGAATCTCAAAATGCAGAGATTTTGTCAAATCCTCTCAATCTTTCCAAAACAGACAATGATCAAGTTCCTGTAAATGGAATCGCAATGGCTCCTTATATGATATCAGTTGCTCTTTTTGTTGCAGCAATATCAACGAATATGATCTTTGCGAAGTTGCCTTCAGGACGTCATCCAGAGAGTCGTTGGGCTTGGTTGAAATCTCGAGCAGAAATAAATGGTATTATAGCTGTTTTGGCAGGAATTTTGGTATATGGAGGAGTTCATCTTATTGGTCTAACGGCTAATCATGAGATGAGAACATTTATTCTCATTATCCTAACAAGTTTAGTATTCATGTCCATGGTGACCGCTTTAACAACATGGAATAGCCGTATAGGAGCTTTCTTTTCTCTTATTTTGCTTTTATTACAGTTAGCATCAAGTGCAGGTACTTACCCGCTTGCTTTGACAAATGATTTCTTTAGAGCTATTAATCCCTGGTTACCAATGAGTTATTCAGTTTCGGGATTACGACAAACAATCTCTATGACAGGAAATATTCATCATCAAGTCGTTTACCTTGTCGTGATATTAGCCCTATTTATTGGTTTAGGTATGCTAGCCTATCAACCTAAGAAAATGGAAGAAGATTAAAAAAATCGACCGATTAATTGGTCGATTTTTTTATGTCTTAGATGACTTTCGTTTGTGATTATAAATTCCAAATAGTAAAAGTGAAGTAAAGGAACAGATTGATCCAGTAATAAAACCATTGGGAATAAAGGAAAGTGTAATAGTTCCTTTTCCCTTGGGAACATCAACTTTCATAAATCCAGTTTGAGCTTGTTTAATTTCTATTTTCTTATCATCTTGGTAGGCAGACCAACCTTTGTCATAAGGAATGGTGAAGAAAATAGATGTATCTTGTTGGACATCATATGTAGCAAAAACCTTGTTTTTAGAAGTTGATACTGTTACAGGCTGTTCTTTAATTTTTTGAATTGCCTCAGTTAAAGTTTGGGTATCTAAACGATAGAAGGTAGGAGATTCAAATGATACTTGTGAATTTCCAGGGAAACTAACATTGATATTGAAAGTTTTTTTCTCTTTTGTATAGCCTAGATTAAAGAAGGAGAAGATATTATCAGTTGTAAAAGTCTTTTTTTCACCATTTACAAGGATGTCAACTTTCTTTTGTTTATCATTAGAAAAGTGAAGATTTGTGAAAGAAAGATAAACTTGGCTGTTTTCTGGTACTTCAATTTGATACTGGATTGCTGCATCCTCATTTGAAGAACTTGTAACACTAATCAAATCATCAGTATTTTCTGTTTTGTCATAAGGGATTGGAGAAAAATAATCAAAATTGACGTTAGCAAGTTGATTTAAAAATGAGGCCTGATTATCCAAGGTATGTTCATTGAACTTGACATCATTGTAAACAGATTGACTAGCAAATGCAATCGGAAGAGAGTATTGATTTTCATATAGGGTAAGATTATCTTTTTGATAGATATCTTTAAAACCATACTTATCAATAGGACTGTCTGAGATATTGTACTGGATACCAAATAAACTATCAGCCAAAATACTATTATTTGCATAGCGGAGATTGAGATTAGTCCCAGAGGATTTAAACCCGAGTTTATCCAAAGTAGAGCTTGCTGAACGATTTCGAACAGATGAAAATTGAGAGATTCCATTGTAGTTGAATTTCATACTGTCATTTCCTGTCTGAGTTTGTAGTTTTTCAGTACGAGTAAATTGATTTCCAATATCTGTTGAGAAAGATTCCATAGCTGGGATATCTCGATTATATGAACTTCGAGAAGCAAAACCCCATTCTTTAGCAATTCCGTCCATTTGAGATGAAGCATTTAAACTCATTTCAACCATTATAAATAAAGAGATTAGAATGGCAAATAGATTTACAGAGATAAACTTTTTGATAACTGCAAGGAGTAAAAGCGAATAGACAACCAAAAATTCAAGAGTAAGCAGAATATTCAAATCTGTTAAAAAAGAATAATGCGATTTTAGATAGATGGTAGCTAAAAATCCTGTTACTATAAGAAAAAGCGAAACTAAAAAATTCCAGATTTTAATTTCTTTCAGACGATTTAAGACTTCCGCTGCTGTGTAAATTAACAAGGTAGAGAAAATCCAAGCATAGCGATGTAAAAACATGTTTGGAGTATGCATGCCTTGCCAAAATAAATCAAGAACTTCAATATAAAAGCTTGCAATTAGAAATGTAAAGAAGATTGCATAGATAAGTTTCACATGAAACTTAATAGATTTCAGCGTAAAAAATAAAATGGTCAAAATAAAGGGAAGTAGTCCAACAAAAATCATTGGGATGGCCCCATACTTTGTTGTATCAAAGGAACCGATGAATTGCTTAGCAAAAAGATCAAGATACCAGCTACTTTCAGTTTGAAACTTTGTAACTTCAGTCAATTTTTCCCCATGTGTCTGTAAATCAAACAGAGTAGGAAGAATCAGAATCAAACTAGCCATACCAGCTAAAACAGAGGTGATTATGAAATCAAGAAAAGATGATTTTCGGGTTTTAAAGTCCCAAGAAATTTGACAGAGATACCAGAAAATAAGAAACAATGCTGTCATATAGCCAAAATAATAGTTTTGGATAAATAAGATTGACAGACTTGTAAAGTACAATAGGAATTTCTTTTTAGTGATGAGTATCTGTAAACCAGTTATAATTAAAGGAATCAAGATAAAAACATCTAGCCAGGTTTTTATCTCTAATTGACTGACAGTGAAACTCATCAGAGCATAGGAAGTAGATAAAGCTAGTTTTAAAGGATTAGGAATCGATTGAAATAATTTATTTAAACTAAAGTAAGTTGACAGTCCAATCAATCCAAATTTTAAGAGAGTTGTCAGATAGACAGCATCTGGCATATTAGTTAGATCAAAAAAGTAAACTAGTGGTGAAAGGAAACTACCCAAGTAATAACTAGATAGGGCATAGAAATTCAATCCGAGGCCACTTGTAAAGGTGTAGAACAAACTACCATTTCCGTGTAGGATATTTCTTAGAGCTATATCAAAAATAACGTATTGATGAAACCCATCTCCTAATAGTGGAGATGTATCGCTATTCCAGTAGATACCTTGAGATAGATATACTCCTATCATAATGATTATGGGAATGATGAAAGAAACAAAATAGGTCCAATATGTTTTAAAAAATAATTTCATGTTACCTCATAAAATGTTAGAAAACTCAGCTGGTTAACCCAACTGAGTTTTGAATTTTTTTAGTCTTTCCAAAGTTCTTTAACTTTTGCTTGTACTTCTGCATTCTCTAGGAATTCATCATAGGTTTCATCGATACGGTCAATGACGCCATTTTTAGACAAGACAATGATATGGTTGGCTAGAGTTTGAATAAACTCGTGGTCATGGCTGGCAAAGATGATTGATTCTTTAAAGTTTTTCAATCCATCATTCAAGCTTGAGATAGATTCCAAGTCCAAGTGATTGGTTGGATCATCGAGGACAAGGACATTTGATTTTAAGAGCATGAGTTTTGAAAGCATGACACGAACTTTTTCTCCCCCTGACAAGACATTTACAGGTTTGTTAACCTCATCTCCAGAGAAGAGCATACGGCCGAGGAAGCCACGTAGGAAAGTATTGTCATCTTCTTCTTTACTTGCGAATTGACGCAACCAGTCAAGGATTGACTCTCCTCCTGCAAAATCTGCCGAGTTATCTTTTGGCAAGTAAGAACGGCTAGTAGTTACTCCCCACTTGACAGTTCCTTCATAGTCAATGTCCCCCATGATTGCACGAATTAATGCAGTCGTTTGGATGTCATTTTGTCCAATAAGCGCTGTCTTATCACCTGGACGCAAGATAAAGCTGATATTATCTAAAATAGTCTCACCATCAATCTTTACAGTTAGATTTTCTACTGTCAAGAGATCATTACCAATCTCACGTTCCGCTTTAAAGTTGATAAATGGATATTTACGACTAGATGGTACAATTTCTTCAAGTTCAATCTTATCAAGCATTTTCTTACGTGATGTTGCTTGCCTTGATTTAGAAGCATTAGCAGAGAAACGAGCAACGAATTCTTGCAATTGTTTAATTTTTTCTTCTGCTTTAGCATTACGGTCTGCTAGCAATTTAGCAGCGAGTTCAGAAGATTCCTTCCAGAAGTCATAGTTTCCGACATAGAGTTTGATTTTTCCGAAGTCAAGGTCGGCCATGTGAGTACATACTTTGTTTAAGAAGTGACGGTCGTGTGATACTACGATAACGGTGTTATCAAAATCAATCAAGAAGTCTTCTAGCCATGTAATTGATTGGATATCCAAACCATTGGTCGGCTCGTCCAAAAGAAGGACATCTGGTTTACCAAAAAGTGCTTTGGCGAGGAGAACCTTTACTTTTTCACCGTTGGCCAATTCGCTCATATTTTGATAGTGCAATTCTTCTGGGATATTTAGGTTTTGAAGGAGTTGAGAGGCTTCACTTTCTGCTTCCCATCCTCCAAGCTCGGCAAACTCTCCTTCAAGTTCTGCAGCACGCACTCCATCTTCGTCTGAGAAATCTTCCTTCATGTAGATGGCATCTTTCTCTTTCATGATGCTATAAAGTTTTTCATTTCCCATGATAACAACATCAATGGCACGTTCATCTTCATAGTCAAAGTGATTTTGACGAAGAACAGAGAGACGTTCATCTGGACCAAGAGAGATGTGACCAGTAGTAGGTTCGATATCTCCAGCTAAAATTTTTAAAAAGGTTGATTTTCCGGCACCATTAGCACCGATCAATCCGTAAGTATTTCCTTCTGTAAATTTGATATTGACATCATCAAAAAGTTTGCGATCACTAAAACGTAGTGAAACATCAGATACTGTAAGCAATGTTTTTCTCCTATATATGTAATATATTTATTCTACTAGAAAATACGGAAATATTCAAATTTTTATCTGTCAATTTTGTGTAAATTAAATTTACAGCATACTTTACACAAATCCGTAAATAGCAAGGCTGATTTATTTTGATAAATTACGGTTATTTCATTAAAAAAATGCTATAATTGAAGGGACTATATCGAAGGAGAACAAAATGACTAAACCCATTATTTTAACAGGAGACCGTCCAACAGGAAAATTGCATATTGGACATTATGTTGGAAGTCTCAAAAATCGAGTATTATTACAGGAAGAGGATAAGTATGATATGTTTGTGTTCTTGGCTGACCAACAAGCCTTGACAGATCATGCTAAAGACCCTCAAACCATTGTAGAGTCTATCGGAAATGTGGCTTTGGATTACCTTGCAGTTGGATTGGATCCAAGTAAGTCAACTATTTTTATTCAAAGCCAGATTCCAGAGTTGGCTGAGTTGTCTATGTATTATATGAATTTAGTGTCATTAGCACGTTTGGAGCGCAATCCAACTGTCAAGACAGAAATTGCTCAGAAGGGATTTGGAGAAAGCATTCCAACAGGATTTTTGGTTTATCCAATTGCACAAGCAGCTGACATCACAGCCTTTAAGGCCAACTATGTTCCTGTTGGGACAGATCAGAAACCAATGATTGAGCAGACTCGTGAAATTGTTCGTTCTTTTAACAATGCATATAACTGTGATGTCTTGGTAGAACCGGAAGGTATTTATCCAGAAAATGAGAGAGCAGGGCGTTTGCCTGGTTTAGATGGGAATGCTAAAATGTCTAAATCACTCAATAATGGTATTTATTTAGCTGATGATGCGGATACTTTGCGTAAAAAAGTAATGAGTATGTATACAGATCCAAATCATATCCGCGTTGAGGATCCAGGTAAAATTGAAGGAAATATGGTTTTCCATTATCTAGATGTTTTTGGTCGTCTAGAAGATGCTCAAGAAATTGCTGACATGAAAGAACATTATCAACGAGGTGGTCTTGGTGATGTGAAGACCAAGCGTTATCTACTTGAAATATTAGAACGTGAACTTGGTCCTATTCGTGAGCGCCGTATCGAATTTGCTAAGGATATGGGAGAAGTTTATAATATGCTTCAAAAAGGTAGTGAAAGAGCGCGTGAAGTTGCAGGTCAAACCCTATCTGAGGTTAAAGGAGCAATGGGACTCCATTACTTTAACTAAGTTTATTTTACAAGAAACTATCATTTCTATCTAGAAGAAAAGATAGTTTTTTATTTACCCCTGTAACATTTGACAAATTTTTATAGAATGGTATGATAGATACAATATAAAAAGAGTCAAGCTCAAAAAGAAAGAAAAGAGGAAACTTCGAATGTCTAATTGGGACACTAAATTTTTGAAAAAAGGTTTTACCTTTGATGATGTATTGCTTATTCCAGCTGAAAGTCATGTGTTGCCTAACGATGCTGATTTAACAACTAAATTGGCAGATAATTTGACTTTAAATATCCCAATTATTACCGCTGCCATGGACACAGTTACAGAGAGTCAAATGGCCATTGCTATTGCTCGTGCAGGTGGTCTCGGAGTTATCCATAAAAACATGTCAATTGCTCAACAAGCAGACGAGGTTCGTAAGGTAAAACGTTCTGAAAATGGAGTTATTATTGATCCGTTCTTCTTGACGCCTGAACATACAATTGCTGAAGCAGATGAGCTTATGGGGCGTTACCGCATCAGTGGTGTTCCAGTTGTTGAAACACTTGAAAATCGTAAATTGGTTGGTATTTTGACAAACCGAGATCTTCGTTTTATTTCAGATTATAACCAACCAATCTCAAATCATATGACTAGTGAAAATCTTGTTACTGCTCCTGTGGGTACAGATCTTGCAACAGCTGAGAGTATTCTTCAAGAGCACCGTATTGAGAAACTTCCTTTAGTAGATGAAGAAGGTCGTCTTTCTGGTTTGATTACTATCAAAGATATTGAAAAAGTTATTGAGTTTCCAAATGCTGCTAAAGATGAGTTTGGTCGTCTATTAGTTGCAGGTGCAGTAGGTGTTACTTCAGATACATTTGAACGTGCAGAGGCTCTTTTTGAAGCAGGAGCGGATGCGATTGTTATTGATACTGCACATGGTCATTCTGCAGGTGTCTTGCGTAAAATTGCTGAGATTCGTGCTCACTTCCCAGATCGTACTTTGATTGCTGGAAATATTGCAACTGCTGAGGGAGCGCGCGCACTTTACGAAGCAGGTGTAGATGTTGTCAAGGTTGGGATTGGACCAGGTTCAATCTGTACTACTCGTGTGATTGCTGGTGTTGGTGTTCCGCAAGTAACAGCTATCTACGATGCTGCAGCTGTTGCGCGTGAATATGGTAAAACGATCATTGCTGACGGTGGAATCAAGTATTCTGGAGATATCGTAAAAGCCCTTGCTGCAGGTGGAAATGCTGTTATGCTTGGATCAATGTTTGCTGGAACTGATGAAGCTCCAGGTGAGACTGAAATCTTCCAAGGACGTAAGTTCAAGACTTACCGTGGTATGGGATCAATTGCTGCTATGAAAAAAGGTTCAAGCGATCGTTACTTCCAAGGTTCTGTCAATGAAGCAAACAAACTTGTTCCAGAAGGAATTGAAGGTCGTGTTGCTTATAAAGGAGCTGCAGCTGACATTGTCTTCCAAATGATTGGTGGTATTCGCTCTGGTATGGGTTATTGTGGTGCAGCTAACCTTAAAGAACTACACGATAATGCTCAATTTATTGAAATGTCTGGTGCTGGTTTGAAAGAGAGCCATCCTCATGATGTACAAATTACTAATGAGGCACCAAATTATTCTATGTAAAAAAACAATGAAAAGAACTCCAGTAAAAACAGGAGTTCTTTTACAATGTTGTCAATTTTCATTTACAGTAACTTTACCATCCTGAATAGTGAAGATACTTAGATTTTCTGGCAGATTTTGAAGATGATCTAAGCTGGTTGTTGTGATAAAGGTTTGGATTGAATGAGAAATTGTTTCTAATAATTTTAGTTGTCGAGTGTTGTCAAGTTCGCTCATAACATCGTCAAGCAATAATATCGGAGATTCTGTAGTAATACTTTCCATTAACTCGATTTCTGCTAATTTTATAGAGAGGACGAGACTACGATGTTGACCTTGACTTCCAAAACTAGCATCCATCCCATTTATATAAAAAGAAATGTCATCTCGATGAGGACCGACACCAGTATTCTTTTTAAATAAATCTCTGGATCTACTTTTTTCTAAAGCAATTTTGAAAGATTCGGATAAGCCTTCTTTGTCAGTTAGCTTGACAGAAGATTGATAGGATATTGACAACTCTTCAATCTGATTAGAGAGTTCAAAATGTTTCTTACGGCCAAAATATTCTAGTTTTTTTATGAAATCTAAGCGGTGATTCATTACACGACATCCATAATCGATTAGCTGATCATCTAAGACTGAAAGGAAGGTTTCATCTATTTTTTGAGCTGATTTTAGATAAGTGTTTCTTTGTTTTAGGATGTGGTTATAATTGGTTAAGTCTGATAGATAGATGGGCTTAATTTGTCCAAGCTCCATATCAATGAATTTTCGTCGAACTGAAGGTGCTCCTTTAATTAGTTGTAAATCTTCAGGAGCAAATAAGACAACATTCATGTGTCCGACATAATCTGAAAGTCGTGCCTGTTTTAAGTGATTAACTTTTGTCACACGGCCTTTTTGTGTTAGTTCGATTTCTAGAGGAATGGATCCAGTTTTTTTCTGAACGAGACCTGAAAGATGAAGTTGTTCCTCATCAAAATGAATGAGATTTTTATCTGTTCGAGTTCGATGACTGCGTGTTAAGGCTAAAAAATAGATAGCCTCTAACATATTTGTTTTACCTTGCGCATTACGTCCTAAAAAGATATTTAATTTAGGATTAAAGTCTATTTTCGTCTCTTTGTAGTTACGAAAAGTTTTGAGAGATAGGTGTTGTAGCCACATGATTATCTACCAGGGAATCGCGGAGCTTGTTTGCTTTTGGGTGATGAAGTAGGTTTTGATTTGTCTTTTTTTACTCCTTTATTCATCTCCTTAACAAGTTTAGCGATTCGTTCTTTTTCAACTTTATCAGCTTGGTATTCATCTTGTTCTTCAGAAGTAGGTTGTGTCAACAAGATGTCAATATTCATGTCAGGGATGTCAACTTTATCACCAATACGAAGTTTTTTACCACGACGACTCTCTAATTCCCCATTAAAGTAAACAGAATGTTCAGAGAGAAATGATTTGATAGCTCCTCCGCTATGTGTAATTCCAAGTTCTTTGAGTAGTGCTTGGAGGGTAATAAATTCTTCAAATAATTTGTATTCCATAATTCACCTCAATCTTTGGTATTATACCATATTTTCCTAAAAATAGTGAGAGAAACAAGGAGTAATGTAAGCGATTTTTATTTCAAAAGTGTTACAGAGAACAAGAAAATTTCAGGTTTTCGTGATATAATAGAAGTCTGTATATAAGGAGGTAAATCATGGAGTTAGTGTATGGAATTTCAACACATTTTATCCAATCAAAGAAGTTTAAAACGAACAAAATTACCGTGCGTTTTACCTCTCCATTATCCCTCGATACGATTGCAGGTCGCATGTTGAGTGCGAGTATGCTAGAAACGTCCAACCAGATGTACTCCACTTCTCAAGCTTTGAGAAGACACTTGGCCAGTCTATATGGTACAGATATGTCAACCAATTGTTTTAGAAGAGGGCAAAGTCATATTGTAGAATTGACATTTACCTATGTTCGTGATGAGTTTTTAAGTAGGAAAAATGTGCTAACTTCTCAGGTTTTGGAACTAGTAAAAGAAACTCTTTTTTCACCCGTAGTAGTTGATAATGGGTTTGATCCGGCCTTATTTGAAATTGAGAAAAAACAATTGCTAGCAAGTTTAGCAGCTGATATGGATGATTCTTTTTATTTTGCACATAAAGAATTGGATAAATTGTTTTTTCATGATGAACGTCTCCAATTGGAATATAGTGATTTACGAAATCGTATTTTAGCTGAAACTCCACAAAATTCTTATTCTTGTTTCAAAGAATTTTTGGCCAATGATCGAATAGATTTCTTTTTCCTAGGTGATTTTAATGAGGTTGAAATTCAAAATGTATTAGAATCATTTGGCTTTAAAGGTCGAAAAGGAGATGTGAAGGTTCAGTATTGTCAACCTTATTCCAATATCCTTCAGGAAGGTATGGTTCGGAAAAATGTGGGACAATCCATTTTGGAATTAGGTTATCATTGTCCTGTTGAATATGGTGATGAGCAACATTTATCCATGATTGTAATGAATGGTTTACTGGGTGGATTTGCTCACTCTAAACTATTTACAAATGTCCGTGAAAATGCTGGATTGGCTTATACTATTTCAAGTCAGCTTGATTTATTTAGTGGGTTCTTGAGGATGTATGCTGGTATCGATCGAGAAAATCGGAACCAGGCTCGTAAAATGATGAATAATCAACTGCTTGATTTAAAAAAAGGATATTTTACAGAGCTTGAATTAGAGCAGACCAAGGAAATGATTCGTCGATCTTTGTTGCTTTCTCAAGATAATCAATCTTCATTGATTGAACGTGCTTATCAAAATGCCTTACTTGGAAAATCTTCAGCAGACTTTAAAAGTTGGATTGCAAAACTCGAGCAAGTTGACAAAGATGCTATTTGTAAAGCAGCTAGTAATGTGAAACTACAAGCGATTTACTTTATGGAAGGAATAGAATGACAAAGGTTGTTTTTGAAGAAAAATACTATCCAGCTGTAAAAGAAATGGTTTATCGAACTCGTTTGGCCAACGGATTGATAGTAGCTCTTCTACCTAAAAAGGAATTTAAAGAGGTTTACGGGAGTGTAACTGTACAGTTTGGTTCGGTAGATACGCTTGTCACAGAAGTTGACGGATATGTAAAACAATATCCTGCGGGAATTGCTCATTTTCTTGAACATAAATTGTTTGAGAGAGAAAATGCTAGCGATTTGATGTCGGCTTTCACGAGTCTAGGTGCAGATAGTAATGCCTTTACAAGCTTTACAAAAACAAGCTATCTTTTTTCAGCAACGGATCATTTTTTAGAAAATTTAGACTTACTTGATGAATTGGTAACATCAGCACATTTTACTGAAGATTCCATTTTAAGAGAGCAGGATATTATCCAGCAAGAACGAGAAATGTATCAAGATGATCCGGATTCGTGTTTATTCTTTTCAACTTTAGCGAATTTGTATCCTGGTACACCTTTAGCAACTGATATAGTTGGAAGTGAGGAGTCAATTTCCCAAATCAATCTAACTAATTTGCAAGAAAATTTTACAAGATTTTACAAACCTGTAAACATGTCTCTGTTTTTAGTTGGTAATTTTGATGTGGATCAGGTACAGGATTATTTTGAAAGAAAAGAACTGGAGGATTTAGATGTTCAGGAACTAGCAAGAGAAAAGTTTGTTTTACAACCTGTAAAGCAAACAGACAGCATGAGGATGGAAGTATCTTCTCCCAAACTAGCGATTGGTGTTAGAGGTAAACAAGAAGTTGCTGAAGCGGATTGCTATCGACATCATATTTTATTAAAATTATTGTTTGCAATGATGTTTGGTTGGACTTCGGATCGTTTTCAGAAATTATATGAATCAGGTAAAATTGCCGCATCCTTATCTCTGGAAGTTGAAGTAACAAGTCGCTTTCATTTTGTCATGTTGACAATGGATACAAAAGAGCCAGTTGCTTTATCTCATCAGTTTAGGAAGGCTATTCGTAATTTTACAAAGGATTTAGATATTACAGAGGATCATTTAGATATTATTAAAAGAGAGATGTTTGGAGAATTTTTCAGTAGCATGAACTCTCTTGAATTTATTGCAACGCAATATGATGCTTTTGAAAATGGTGAGACAATTTTTGATTTGCCAAAAATTTTACAGGAAATTACTTTAGAGGATGTCCTTGATGCTGGACATCATTTAATAGATGATGGTGATATAGTTGATTTTACAATATTCCCATCGTAGTAACCTATCATAATCGATACTAGAAAGAAGGAATGACAAGTATGAGGAAAAAAACAATTGGTGAGGTTTTACGTTTAGCTAGAACCAACCAAGGGTTGACTTTAGAAGAATTACACAAAAAAACAGAAATTCAGTTGGATATGTTGGAAGCGATGGAAGCTGATGATTTTGATCAACTTCCTAGTCCATTTTATACTCGTTCTTTTTTGAGAAAGTATGCGTGGGCAGTTGAGCTAGATGAGCGAATTGTCTTGGATGCTTATGATTCTGGGAGCATGATTACTTATGAAGAAGTAGATGTTGATGAAGACGAGTTGACAGGTAGGAGACGCTCAAGTAAGAAAAATAGGACATCATTTTTACCTTTATTTTATTTTATACTCTTTGCACTATCGATTGTCATTTTTGTGACTTATTATGTTTGGAATTATCTCCAGACTCAACCGGAGCGTTCATCTGCGTCTAGTTATAGTGTGGTCCAAGCAACAAGCTCGACTAGTTCTGTAACTCCATCTTCAAGCAGTAGCTCATCTAGTAGTTCTTCGAATATGGAACCAGCTATAACGGTATCAGGTGAAGGAAATAGAGTAGAAGTTGCTTATAAAACGAGCAAGGAAACTGCAAAATTACAATTATCAGTCTCAGATGCTAGAAGTTGGATTAGTGTTTCAGAAAGTGAGCTTGAGGGTGGTGTGACCTTATCACCGGATAATAAAAGTGCGGAAACAACAGTTTCAACAAAAAATCCTGTGACCATTACCTTAGGTGTTGTCAAAGGTGTTGCTTTAACAGTAGATAATCAGACTGTTGACTTATCGAAATTAACAGCTCAGACTGGAAAAATCACTGTAACCTTTACTAAAAATTAAGGAAAAACGAATGAAAAAAGAACAAATTCCAAATCTCTTAACAATAGGTCGAATTCTCTTTATACCTATTTTTATCTTTATTTTAACAGTAGGAAATTCGATAGGGAGTCATATAGTAGCAGCTATTATCTTTGCTACTGCTAGTATTACAGATTATTTAGATGGATATTTAGCTCGTAAATGGAATGTGGTCAGTAATTTTGGCAAATTTGCAGATCCTATGGCGGATAAGCTACTAGTTATGTCTGCTTTTATTATGCTGATTGAGTTAGGTATGGCTCCAGCTTGGATTGTTGCAGTGATTATCTGTCGTGAGTTGGCTGTGACAGGTTTAAGACTTTTATTAGTTGAAACTGGTGGAACAGTTTTAGCAGCAGCAATGCCTGGAAAAATTAAAACTTTTAGTCAGATGTTTGCCATTATTTTCTTGCTATTACATTGGACTTTGCTTGGTCAAGTTCTACTTTATGTAGCCTTGTTTTTCACTATCTACTCTGGCTATGATTATTTCAAGGGTAGTGCCTATGTATTTAAAGGGACATTTGGTTCGAAATGAAATCAGTAATTGATGTAAAAAATCTTTCTTTTCGCCATAAGGAAAGTCAGGAATATTACGATGTGAAGGATATTACGTTTCACGTGAAACGTGGAGAATGGCTTTCGATTGTAGGGCATAATGGTAGTGGTAAATCAACGACGGTTCGCTTAATTGATGGCTTACTGGAAGCAGAATCCGGAGAGATTGTAATTGATGGCCAACGGCTGACTGAGGAAAATGTTTGGAATATACGTCGTCAAATCGGTATGGTTTTTCAAAATCCAGACAATCAATTTGTTGGAGCGACTGTTGAAGATGATGTTGCCTTTGGTTTGGAAAATCAGGGACTTTCTCGTCCTGAAATGAAAAAGAGAGTGGAAGAAGCTCTGGATTTGGTTGGCATGTTGGACTTTAAAAAGAGAGAGCCAGCACGTCTATCAGGTGGCCAAAAGCAACGTGTGGCTATTGCAGGTGTTGTAGCCCTAAGACCAGCTATTTTAATCCTAGATGAAGCAACGAGTATGTTGGATCCTGAGGGGCGTAGAGAACTGATTGATACAGTAAAAGGAATTCGAAAAGACTATGATATGACGGTCATTTCCATTACACATGATTTGGAAGAAGTTGCCATGAGTGATCGTGTGTTGGTCATGAAAAAAGGGTCAATTGAATCAACTAGTAGTCCAAGGGAGCTTTTCTCTCGAAATGATTTGGATCAAATTGGATTAGACGATCCTTTTGCTAATCAATTAAAACATTCTTTGAGCCAGAATGGCTATGATTTGCCTGAAAATTATTTGACAGAAAGTGAGCTAGAGGATAAACTATGGGAATTGCTCTAGAAAATGTGAGTTTTACGTATCAAGAAGGGACTCCCTTAGCTTCAACAGCTTTGTCAGATGTTTCTTTGACGATTGAAGATGGTTCTTATACGGCTTTAATTGGACACACAGGTAGTGGTAAATCAACTATTTTACAACTCTTAAATGGTTTATTGGTGCCAAGTCAAGGGAGTGTGCGGGTTTTTGATACCTTAATCACCTCGACTTCTAAAAATAAAGATATTCGTCAAATTAGAAAACAGGTTGGCTTGGTATTTCAGTTTGCTGAAAATCAGATTTTTGAAGAAACAGTATTGAAAGACGTTGCTTTTGGACCACAAAATTTTGGAGTTTCTGAAGAAGATGCGGAGCAGATTGCTCGTGAGAAACTGGCTCTGGTTGGAATTGATGAATCACTTTTTAATCGTAGTCCGTTTGAGCTATCAGGTGGACAAATGAGACGTGTCGCCATTGCAGGCATGCTTGCCATGGAGCCAGCTATATTAGTCTTAGATGAACCCACAGCAGGCCTGGATCCTCTGGGAAGAAAAGAGTTGATGAACCTGTTCAAAAAACTCCATCAGTCAGGGATGACCATTGTCTTGGTAACGCATTTGATGGATGATGTTGCTGAATATGCAAATCAAGTCTATGTAATGGAAAAGGGACGTTTAGTTAAGGGTGGTAAACCAAGTGATGTCTTTCAAGATGTTGTCTTTATGGAAGAAGTGCAGTTGGGAGTACCTAAAATTACATCCTTTTGTAAACGATTGGCTGATAGAGGCGTGTCATTTAAACGATTACCGATTAAGATAGATGAGTTCAAGGAGTCGCTAAATGGATAGTGTGATTTTGGGGCGTTATATCCCAGGGGATTCGATAGTTCACCGATTGGATCCACGTAGCAAATTGCTGGCTATGATGCTACTGATTTTGATCGTTTTTTGGGCTAATAATCCCTTGACGAATCTAATTCTTTTTATAGCGACAGGGATATTTATTGCTTTGTCAGGAGTATCTCTTTCATTTTTTATTCAGGGCTTGAAATCTATGTTTTTCTTGATTGCCTTCACAACTATCTTTCAATTGTTTTTCATTTCTAATGGGAATGTTTTGTTTGAGTTTTCGTTTGTGAGAATTACGGATTATGCTTTGCAACAAGCTGGAATTATCTTTTGTCGCTTTGTATTGATTATTTTCTTTTCAACTTTGTTAACCTTAACGACCATGCCCTTAAGTTTGGCATCAGCTGTCGAAGCTTTGTTAGCGCCTTTAAAGCGTGTGAAAGTTCCAGTTCATGAAATCGGTTTGATGCTGTCTATGAGTTTGCGTTTTGTCCCAACCTTGATGGATGATACGACGCGGATTATGAATGCACAGAAAGCGCGTGGAGTGGATTTTGGAGAAGGAAGTATTGTTCAAAAGGTGAAGGCTATGATTCCCATTTTGATTCCTCTTTTTGCGACAAGTTTAAAACGTGCGGATTCCTTGGCTATCGCTATGGAAGCGCGTGGGTATCAGGGTGGAAAAGGCAGAAGTCAATACCGACAACTGAAATGGACTCGAAAGGATACGCTGACCATTCTTGTTATTATCATACTTGGTTGTTGCTTATTTTTCTTAAAATCTTAGTAGCTTTCAGGAATTGATAAAAAGTTACTGTAACAGTTTTTGATATAAAGGTAGGGATATGAACCGTTTTAAAAAATCAAAATATGTCATTATTGTTTTTGTCACTGTTCTGCTTGTGTCAGCTCTCTTAGCGACGACTTATTCAAGTATAATTGTGACAAGATTAGGAGATGGAATCTCATTGGTTGATAGGGTTGTTCAAAAACCTTTTCAATGGTTTGATTCTGTCAAATCAGATTTGGCTCATTTGACACGAACATATAATGAAAATGAAAGTTTGAAGAAACAGATTTACCAATTAGAAGTTAAATCAAATGAGGCGGAAAGTTTAAAGATGGAAAATGAACAACTGCGCCAATTGCTTGATATGAAGTCCAAATTGCAAGCTACAAAGACTTTGGCAGCAGATGTTATTATGCGATCTCCGGTATCTTGGAAGCAGGAGTTGACCTTAGATGCAGGCAAATCAAAAGGGGCTTCTGAGAATATGTTAGCAATTGCAAATGGTGGCTTGATTGGGAGTGTCTCAAAAGTAGAGGAGAACTCTACCATGGTCAACCTTCTGACAAATACGGAAAATGCTGATAAGATTTCTGTTAAAATTCAACATGGTTCTACTACAATTTATGGAATTATTGTTGGCTATGACAAGGAAAATGAAGTTCTAAAAATTAGTCAATTAAATAGTAGTAGCGATATTAGTGCAGGAGATAAGGTGACCACTGGTGGATTAGGAAACTTTAACGTTGCTGATATTCCTGTTGGTGAAGTGGTTGCCACAACGCATAGTACGGACTACTTGACACGAGAAGTAACTGTTAAATTAAGTGCAGATACTCATAATGTGGATGTGATAGAATTAGTGGGGAATTCATAATGAGACAGTTGAAGCGGGTTGGAGTGTTTTTATTGCTTCCTTTCTTTGTTCTAATTGACGCCCATATTAGCCAGCTTCTGGGCTCATTTTTCCCCCATGTACATTTGGCTAGTCATTTTCTGTTTTTATTTCTCTTATTTGAGACGATAGAAGTATCAGAGTATCTCTATTTAGCTTATTGTTTTGTAGTGGGTTTGGTTTATGACATTTACTTTTTCCACTTGATAGGGATTGCGACTTTGTTGTTCGTCTTGTTGGGAGTATTTCTCCATAAATTTAATAGTGTTATTTTATTGAATCGTTGGACGAGAATGTTGGCAATTATTGTCATGACTTTTCTATTTGAGATGGGAGCTTATATACTTGCATTAGTGGTAGGTTTAACTGTGGATAGTATGTCTTTATTTATAGTCTATAGTTTAGTACCATCAATGATTTTGAACCTTATATGGATGATTATCTTTCAGTTTATTTTTGAAAAATTTTACCTATAAGAAAGAAATAAAAATGTAACAAAGGCGTAATATTCATTAGGCCTTTTTTTGGTATACTAGTAATGTCTTTAAAAGAAGGAGTATCTACGAAATATGAAGAAAAAAATCTTAGCGTCACTTTTATTAAGTACAGTAATGGTTTCTCAAGTAGCTGTTTTAACAACTGCGCATGCAGAAACTACTGATGACAAAATTGCTGCTCAAGATAATAAAATTAGTAACTTAACAGCACAACAACAAGAAGCACAAAAACAAGTTGATCAAGTTCAGGAGCAAGTATCTGCTATTCAAACAGAGCAATCAAACTTGCAATCTGAAAATGATAGACTACAAGCAGAATCTAAAAAGCTTGAGGGTGAAATTACAGAACTTTCTAAGAATATTGTATCTCGTAATGATTCATTACAAAAACAAGCTCGTAGTGCTCAAACAAATGGAGCTGCAACAAATTACATTAATACAATTGTAAACTCAAAATCAATTACAGAAGCTATTTCACGTGTTGCTGCAATGAGTGAAATCGTATCTGCAAACAACAAAATGTTGGAACAACAAAAAGCAGATAAAAAAGCTATTTCTGAAAAACAAGTAGCAAACAATGATGCAATTAATACAGTTATTGCAAATCAGCAAAAACTAGCTGATGATGCTCAATCATTAACTACAAAACAAGCTGAGTTGAAAGCTGCAGAATTGAATCTTGCTGCTGAAAAGGCTACTGCAGAGGATGAAAAAGCAAGTTTACTTGAGAAAAAAGCAGAAGCAGAAGCAGAAGCTAAAGCAGCTGCAGAAGCAGAAGCAGCTTACAAAGCTAAACAAGCAAGTCAACAACAAACAGTAGTTGCTTCTGGAAATACAACTTTTACAGCGCAGGTTCAAGCAGTATCTACTACTTCTTCATCATCAAGTTCATCTGAATCTAGTTCATCTGAATCATCTTCAAGCAGTGCTTCAACAGAATCAACAAGCTACACTCCTGCACCAGTAAAACATCATCCAACATACAGTACTAACGCTTCAAGTTATCCAACTGGTGAGTGTACATGGGGAGCTAAGACATTGGCACCTTGGGCAGGAGACTATTGGGGTAATGGAGCGCAGTGGGCTACAAGTGCAGCTGCAGCAGGATTCCGTACAGGATCTACACCTCAAGTTGGTGCTATTGCATGTTGGAATGATGGTGGATATGGACACGTAGCCGTGGTTACAGCTGTTTCATCATCAACAAGTATCCAAGTATCTGAATCAAACTATGGTGGAAATCGTACAATCGGAAATAAACGTGGATGGTTCAATCCTACTACAACTTCAGAAGGTTTTGTAACATATATCTATCCAAACTAATGAATGAAACAAAGAGGCTCGATTTGAGTCTCTTTTATGATTTATATAGTTACCTGCTTTAAAAATCTATTAAAATGGCTTGAAAATATTGAAAAAGTATGGTAAAATGAAACTTGTCGTGTGAACGATAATACTCATTCTTGATGAATTGTGAAACAGTTGCCCTTGGGTCGTTTTGCGAGTTGAAGTCAAGAAGAGGAAAAAAACAAAAAGGAGAAATACTCATGGCAGTAATTTCAATGAAACAACTTCTTGAGGCTGGTGTACACTTTGGTCACCAAACTCGTCGCTGGAACCCTAAGATGGCTAAGTACATCTTCACTGAGCGTAACGGAATCCACGTTATCGACTTACAACAAACTGTAAAATACGCTGACCAAGCTTACGATTTCATGCGTGATGCAGCAGCTAATGATGCAGTTGTATTGTTCGTTGGTACTAAGAAACAAGCAGCTGATGCAGTTGCTGAAGAAGCAGTACGTTCAGGTCAATACTTCATCAACCACCGTTGGTTGGGTGGAACTCTTACAAACTGGGGAACAATCCAAAAACGTATCGCTCGTTTGAAAGAAATCAAACGCATGGAAGAAGATGGGACTTTCGAAGTTCTTCCTAAGAAAGAAGTTGCACTTCTTAACAAACAACGTGCACGTCTTGAAAAATTCTTGGGTGGTATCGAAGATATGCCTCGTATTCCAGACGTAATGTACGTAGTTGACCCACATAAAGAGCAAATCGCTGTTAAAGAAGCTAAAAAATTGGGAATCCCAGTTGTAGCGATGGTTGACACAAATACAGATCCAGATGATATCGATGTAATCATCCCAGCTAACGATGACGCTATCCGCGCTGTTAAATTGATCACAGCTAAATTGGCTGACGCTATCATCGAAGGACGTCAAGGTGAAGATGCAGCAGCAGTTGAAGCAGAATTTGCAGCTTCAGAAGCTCAAGCAGATTCAATCGAAGAAATCGTTGAAGTTGTAGAAGGCGACAACGCTTAATTTATATAAATAGTAATTACCTAGGAGGGCGGGGCTTAGCCCGGCTCTCCTATTTTTAAAAAATATAGGAGAATCAAAATGGCAGAAATTACAGCTAAACTTGTAAAAGAGTTGCGTGAAAAATCTGGTGCCGGTGTTATGGACGCTAAAAAAGCGCTTGTAGAAACAGACGGTGACATCGAAAAAGCGATTGAATTGCTTCGTGAAAAAGGTATGGCTAAGGCAGCTAAGAAAGCTGACCGTGTTGCTGCAGAAGGTTTGACTGGTGTTTATGTTAACGGTAATGTTGCAGCAGTTATTGAAGTAAACGCTGAAACTGACTTCGTTGCGAAAAACGCTCAATTCGTTGAATTGGTAAATACTACAGCTAAAGTTATTGCTGAAGGAAAACCTGCTAATAATGAAGAAGCACTTGCTTTGACAATGCCTTCAGGTGAAACTCTTGAAGCTGCATACGTATCTGCAACAGCAACTATCGGAGAAAAAATCTCATTCCGTCGCTTTGCATTGATTGAAAAAACAGACGCACAACACTTTGGAGCATACCAACATAACGGTGGACGTATCGGTGTTATTTCAGTTGTTGAAGGTGGAGACGAAGCACTTGCTAAACAATTGTCAATGCACATCGCAGCGATGAAACCAACAGTTCTTTCTTACAAAGAATTGGATGAACAATTCGTTAAAGATGAGTTGGCACAATTGAACCACGTTATCGACCAAGATAACGAAAGCCGTGCAATGGTTAACAAACCAGCTCTTCCACACTTGAAGTATGGATCAAAAGCACAATTGACTGATGAAGTGATTGCTCAAGCTGAAACTGACATCAAAGCTGAGTTGGCTGCAGAAGGTAAACCAGAAAAAATCTGGGACAAAATCATCCCAGGTAAAATGGATCGCTTCATGCTTGACAACACTAAAGTTGACCAAGCTTACACACTTCTTGCACAAGTATACATCATGGATGACAGCAAGACAGTTGAAGCATACCTTGAATCAGTTAATGCTTCAGTAGTTGAGTTCGCTCGCTTTGAAGTTGGTGAAGGTATCGAAAAAGCTGCAAATGACTTCGAAGCTGAAGTTGCAGCTACAATGGCAGCAGCCTTGAATAACTAATAATAAAAAGGAAGCCAAATTGCTTCCTTTTTTCTATGCAGTCGATCTTTATAGGGAGATGTTCCTACTTTTAAGGTATAAATAAAAAGCCCTATAATAAGGGCTAAGTGTATTTAGGAGACTACACTTCAAATTCATAGAGTGCTGTAGACAAATAACGTTCGCCGTTATCTGGTGCTAGAGCAAGGACTTTCTTACCTGTACCTAATTTCTTGGCAACTTCAATTGCTCCGTAGATAGCTGCAGCTGAAGAAATCCCTACAAGGAATCCTTCTTTTCCACCAATCTCACGGCCAAGTGCGAGAGCATCGTCTGATGTTACACGAACGATACCATCATAAGCCTTTGTATCCAATGTATCAGGAATAAATCCAGCTGAGATACCTTGAATTTTGTGAGGGCCAGGTTTTTCACCAGATAGAATAGCAGATTCGTCTGCCTCTACTGCAAAAACTTGAATGCTTGAATTTGCTGTTTTGAGTGCATGAGAAACACCAGAAATTGTTCCACCAGTACCGACTCCAGCAACAAAGGCATCTAGTCCATCTTTACCGAAAGCAGCTAGTATTTCAGCTCCTGTTGTTCTTTCGTGTACTTCTGGATTAGCTGGATTGTCAAATTGAAGAGGAAGGAAACCATCACGTTCAGCAGCGATTTCTTGAGCTTTAGCAATAGCGCCTTTCATTCCCTCACTACCAGGAGTTAGGACGAGTTCAGCACCATAAGCTTGGATAATCTTACGTCGTTCTACACTCATAGTTTCAGGCATAACGATGACGACTTTATACCCTTTAGCAGCACCTACCCATGAAAGTCCAATACCAGTGTTTCCACTTGTTGCTTCAACAATTGTAGAACCTGGTTTCAGAATACCATCTTGTTCAGCTTTTTCAATCATGCTAAGAGCAATACGATCTTTTACAGAAGAACCAGGGTTGAATGCTTCAAGCTTTACATAGACGTCCGCAGCCCCTTCTGGCACAATGTTGTTGAGTTTAACAATCGGAGTTTGACCGATTAGTTCAGTAATGTTGTTATAAATAGACATATGAATACCTCTTTGTATAAGATATCTCTAGTATAACGCTATCTATACCATTTGTAAAATATAGAAATCCTATCGAAGTGATAGGATTTTTTTATATCACAGGTCTAAGCCATTAATTTTCAAGCGATTGTGATAAGCTAATTCTAGTAAATAGGTGTAAAGGAGAACGCTATCCGTTTTCTTTTTGTTCTAGTAGGTCTTGGCAAGCATCTTTTTATGTTGCTAATTAAAGTAGCGGTGAAAATATCAGTGAAACACTGTATTATCTATTATTTACACTAAGTTTACAGGAACTTCAACTTCTCGTAAATCTTGATCAGTTAAGGTAACTCTTCCATTAAAAAACTCCACAAGTGCAGCTTTAATAGTTTCTTTGTCTTCTTTATCAACATAAATCATCGTATCGACTTGATCTGTAAAATTTGTATCTAGCTCAATGAGGTTATGTTCTTTAAGGAAGTTACTGTACTCTTGGTACTGAGCGTAAGACATTTGAATAGCAATGCCAGCCTGTTCTTTTATTTCAATGATGCCAATTTCTTTGACAGCTAAGGCAACACTGCCAGCGTAAGCACGAATCAATCCTCCAGCGCCTAGTTTAATGCCACCAAAGTAGCGTGTCACTACCACACAGACATTAGTAAGATTGTGATTTTCTAGTACCCCAAGCATGGGAACGCCAGCAGTTCCACTGGGCTCACCATCATCACTTGTACGTTTGATTTCACTACGTTCCCCAATAATGAAGGCAGAGCAGTTATGAGTAGCTTTGTAGTGCTCTTTCTTGATGGCAGTAATGAAGTCACGAGCCTCTTCTTCGCTATAAACACGCTTGGCATGACAGATAAAGCGGGATTTTTTGATTTCTTCTTGGACTTGTCCGTCCTCTTTAATTGTTCTAAATTCCATGATTTAATTGTACTAAAAAATCATCTAAAGCGCTAGGTTTTTACGAATAAAGAAGTATGAAAGTAAATCCAAATTATCTCGGTCGTTTGTTTACGGAGAATGAATTAACAGAAGAGGAACGTCAGTTGGCAGAGAAACTTCCAGCAATGAGAAAGGAGAAAGGGAAACTTTTCTGTCAACGTTGTGATAGTGCTGTTTTAGATGAATGGTATTTGCCCATCGGTGCTTACTATTGTAGGGAGTGTTTACTGATGAAGCGAGTCAGGAGTGATCAAGCTTTATACTATTTTCTGCAGGAGGATTTTCCGAATCAAGATGTTCTTAAATGGCGTGGTCAATTAACTCCTTTTCAAGAGAAGGTATCAGAGGGACTGATTCGAGCAGTAGACAAGCAGGAGCCAACCTTAGTTCATGCGGTAACAGGAGCTGGAAAGACAGAAATGATTTATCAAGTAGTAGCTAAAGTGATTAATGCGGGTGGTGCAGTATGCTTGGCTAGTCCTCGCATAGATGTTTGTTTGGAGCTGTACAAGCGCCTGCAAGATGATTTTGCTTGCGAGATATCTTTACTACACGGAGAATCAGAGCCGTATTTTCGAACACCACTAGTTGTTGCAACGACCCATCAGTTATTGAAGTTTTATCAAGCTTTTGATTTGCTGATAGTGGATGAAGTAGATGCCTTTCCTTATGTTGACAATTCCACGCTTTACCATGCTGTCAAGAATAGTGTAAAGGAGAATGGCTTGAGAATCTTTTTAACAGCAACTTCTACAGATGAGTTAGATAGGAAGGTTCGCATCGGAGAATTAAAACGATTGAGTTTACCAAGACGATTTCATGGAAATCCTTTGATTATTCCTAAACCTGTCTGGTTATCAGATTTTAATCACTGTTTAGAGAAAAGTCGGTTGTCACCAAAGCTAAAGTCTTATATTGAGAAGCAGAGAAAGACAGCTTATCCGTTACTCATTTTTGCTTCAGAAATTAAGAAAGGGGAGCAATTAAAAGAAGTCTTACAGAAGGAATTTCCGCATGAGAAAATTGGTTTTGTGTCTTCAGTTACGGAAGATCGATTAGAGCAGGTACAAGCTTTTCGAGATGGAGAACTGACAATACTTATCAGTACGACAATCTTGGAGCGTGGAGTTACCTTCCCTTGTGTAGATGTTTTTGTAGTAGAAACCAACCATCGTCTGTTTACCAAATCTAGTTTGATTCAGATTGGTGGACGAGTTGGACGAAGCATGGATAGACCGACAGGAGATTTGCTTTTTTTCCATGACGGGTTAAATACTTCAATCAAAAAGGCAATTAAGGAAATTCAACAGATGAATAAGGAGGCGGGTCTATGAAGTGTTTATTATGTGGGCAGACTATGAAGGCTGTTTTAACTTTCAGTAGTCTTTTACTTCTGAAGAATGATGCCTCCTGTCTTTGTTTAGATTGTGATTCTACTTTTGAGAGGATTGGAGAAGAGAACTGCCCAAACTGTATGAAAACAGATTTGTCAATGAAGTGTCAAGACTGTCAACTTTGGTGTAAAGAAGGAGTTGAGGTCAGTCATAGAGCGATTTTTATTTACAATCAAGCTATGAAGGATTTTTTCAGTCGGTATAAGTTTGATGGAGACTTCCTTTTAAGAAAAGTTTTTGCTTCAGTTTTAAGTGAGGAGTTAAAAAAGTACAAAGAGTATCAATTTGTTGTAATTCCCCTAAGTCCTGAAAGATTGCTCGAGAGGGGATTTAACCAGGTTGAAGGTTTAGTTGAAGCAGCAGGGTTTGCGTATCTGGATTTATTAGAAAAGAGAGAAGAGCGAGCTAGTTCTTCTAAAAGTCGCTCAGAGCGTTTGGAGACAGAATTTCCTTTCTTTATTAAAAGTGGAGTCACTATTCCTAAAAAAATCCTACTTATAGATGATATTTACACTACTGGAACAACTATAAATCGTGTGAAGAAGCTGTTGGAAGAAGCGGGTGCTGAGGATGTAAAAACATTTTCCCTTGTAAGATGAGGAAAAAATTTGCAAAAATAAAATGAAAGCGTTATAATGAAATCAGAAAAACAAAAATGTTTAGAAAGAAGGTACTCATATGATTAAATATAGTATCCGTGGTGAAAACCTAGAAGTAACAGAAGCAATTCGTGATTATGTAGTTTCTAAACTCGAAAAGATCGAAAAGTATTTTCAAGCTGAACAAGAGTTGGATGCTCGAGTCAACTTGAAGGTATATCGTGAAAAAACGGCTAAAGTGGAGGTGACGATTCCGCTTGGCTCAATTACTCTTCGTGCAGAAGATGTGTCTCAAGATATGTATGGTTCAATTGACCTTGTAACCGATAAAATTGAACGTCAGATTCGTAAAAATAAAACAAAAATCGAGCGTAAAAATAAAAACAAGGTAGCAACTAGTCAATTATTTACAGATGCTTTGGTGGAAGATACAAATGTTGCCCAATCCAGAGTTGTTCGTTCAAAACAAATTGATTTAAAACCAATGGATTTGGAAGAAGCTATTCTACAGATGGATTTGTTGGGACATGATTTCTTTATCTATGTGGATGTTGAAGATCAGACAACCAATGTGATTTATCGTCGTGAAGATGGCGAGATTGGCTTGTTAGAAGTTAAAGAATCTTAATTTCAATATGTGTAAAGGAAGGTTTACTGAATTGTAAACCTCCTTTTTCTTATAATTGATAGAATTACTGATTACACTTTTAAAAAGTCGCTTTTTGGTGGTTATTATGGTATAATGGGTGCCAAGAGGTTTGGAATGAAAAAATTTTATGTAAGTCCTATTTTCCCCTTAATATTAGGAATAGTGGCGTTCGGAGTGCTATCTGTGCAACTTGTTTTTGTAACGAATACACTGGTAACGCTATTTCTTTTGCTACTTATTTTGGGTTCATATATTTTACTATTTATCCATCAGAGAGACTACTACTCAAAGAGTGAAGTAGAACAAATCCAGTATGTAAACCACCAAGCTGAAGATAGTTTGACAACCTTGTTAGAACAGATGCCTGTCGGAGTTATTAAACTAGACTTATCGTCAGGTGAAGTTGAATGGTTCAATCCTTACGCTGAATTGATTTTGACTAATGAAGTGGGCGAGATTGATGTTGCATTAATTCAAACAATTATAAAGGCTTCTGTGGGGAATCCAGGTTCTTATGCTACCTTGGGTGAGATCCGTTATTCGGTTCATATGGACAAGGTATCTGGAGTTCTTTATTTCTTTGATGTGTCTGGAGAATACGAAGCGACTGTTGAGTTAGTAACGAGTCGACCTGTGATTGGGATCGTTTCCGTTGACAACTATGATGATTTAGAAGATGAAACATCGGAGTCTGATATCAGTCATATCAATAGTTTTGTAGCCAATTTTGTTTCAGAATTTGCTGGGAAGCATGCCATGTTCTCCCGTCGAGTGAGTATGGACCGTTTCTATCTCTTTACGGACTACACGGTACTTGAGGGATTGATGAATGATAAATTTTCTGTTATCGATGCTTTCAGAGAAGAGTCAAAACAGAGACAGTTGCCTTTGACCTTAAGTATGGGCTTTTCTTATGGTGATGGAAATCATGATGAGATAGGTAAAGTTGCATTACTCAACTTGAACTTGGCTGAAGTGCGTGGTGGAGACCAGGTGGTTGTCAAGGAGAACGACGAAACGAAAAATCCAGTTTATTTTGGTGGTGGGTCTGCTGCGTCAATCAAGCGTACACGAACACGTACGCGCGCTATGATGACGGCTATTTCAGATAAAATTAGAAGTGTAGATCAGGTTTTTGTAGTTGGTCATAAAAACCTTGATATGGATGCTTTGGGTTCTGCTGTAGGTATGCAGTTATTTGCTAGTAATGTAACAGAAAATAGTTATGCTCTTTATGATGAAAATCAAATGTCACCAGATATTGAACGAGCTGTTGCATTCTTAGAAAAAGAAGGAGTTACGAAGTTGTTGTCTGTTAAGGATGCAATGGGGATGGTGACCAATCGTTCTTTGTTGATTCTTGTAGACCATTCAAAGACAGCTTTAACTTTATCAAAAGATTTTTATGATTTGTTTACCCAAACTATTGTTATTGACCACCATCGAAGGGATCAGGATTTCCCAGATAATGCGGTTATTACTTATATCGAAAGTGGTGCAAGTAGTGCCAGTGAGTTGGTAACGGAATTGATTCAGTTCCAGAATTCTAAGAAAAATCGTTTGAGTCGTATGCAAGCAAGTGTTTTAATGGCTGGTATGATGTTGGATACTAAAAATTTCACCTCACGAGTGACTAGTCGGACATTTGATGTTGCTAGCTATCTCAGAACGCGCGGAAGCGATAGTATTGCTATCCAGGAAATGGCTGCGACGGATTTTGAAGAATATCGTGAGGTCAATGAACTGATTTTACAGGGGCGTAAATTAGGTTCAGATGTACTGATAGCAGAGGCTAAGGACTCGAAATGCTATGATACAGTTGTTATTAGTAAGGCAGCAGATGCCATGTTAGCTATGTCAGGTATTGAAGCGAGTTTTGTTCTTGCGAAGAATACACAAGGGTTTATCTCTATCTCAGCTCGCAGTCGTAGTAAGCTGAATGTACAACGGATCATGGAAGAGCTGGGAGGTGGAGGCCACTTTAATTTGGCAGCAGCTCAAATTAAGGATTCAACCTTGTCAGAAGCAGGTGAAAAACTGACAGAAATTGTATTAAATGAAATAAAGGAAAAGGAGAAAGAAGAATGAAAGTAATCTTTTTAGCAGATGTTAAAGGAAAAGGAAAAAAAGGCGAAATTAAGGAAGTACCAACAGGGTATGCACAAAACTTTCTTATCAAAAAGAATTTAGCAAAAGAAGCAACTGCTCAAGCTGTAGGTGAACTTCGTGGTAAACAAAAATCAGAAGAGAAAGCTCACGCTGAGATGATTGCAGAAGCAAAAGCAATTAAAGACCAACTAGAAGCAGAAGAAACTGTTGTAGAATTTGTTGAAAAAGTTGGTCCAGATGGCCGTACTTTTGGTTCTATTACCAATAAGAAAATTGCAGAAGAATTGCAAAAGCAATTTGGAATTAAGATTGATAAACGTCATATCCAAGTACAAGCTCCGATTCGAGCAGTTGGTTTGATTGATGTGCCAGTGAAAATCTATCAAGATATCACAAGTGTAATCAATCTTCGTGTGAAAGAAGGATAAATTTACACCTTCTTGACAAGATTGTAAAAGGAAGGGAAGTCTGATGGCAGAAGTAGAAGAGTTACGAGTACAACCTCAAGATATCTTAGCTGAGCAATCCGTTTTAGGGGCTATCTTTATTGACGAGAGTAAGCTTGTTTTTGTGCGAGAATATATTGAGTCTCGGGACTTTTTTAAGTATGCCCATCGTTTGATTTTCCAAGCTATGGTCGATTTATCCGATCGTGGCGATGCTATAGATGCAACAACGGTTCGTACCATTCTTGATAATCAAGGTGATTTACAGAATATTGGTGGCTTGTCTTACCTGGTTGAGATTGTCAATTCTGTGCCAACTTCTGCTAATGCGGAGTACTATGCTAAAATCGTTGCAGAGAAGGCCATGTTACGGCGATTAATCTCCAAGTTGACAGAGTCTGTCAATCAAGCTTACGAGGCTTCGCAACCAGCTGATGAAATCATTGCTCAGGCAGAAAAAGGCCTGATTGATGTCAGCGAAAATGCTAATCGAAGTGGATTTAAGAACATTCGAGATGTGTTGAATATCAACTTTGGAAATCTGGAAGCTCGCTCGCAACAAACGACCGATATTACAGGTATTGCGACAGGCTATCGTGACTTGGATCATATGACGACTGGTCTGCATGAGGAGGAGTTGATTATCCTAGCAGCCCGTCCGGCGGTTGGTAAGACAGCCTTTGCTTTGAATATTGCGCAAAATATTGGAACTAAGTTGGACAAAACGGTTGCTATCTTTTCGCTTGAAATGGGTGCAGAAAGTCTAGTAGACCGTATGTTGGCGGCAGAAGGGTTGGTAGAGTCGCATTCTATCCGTACGGGTCAATTGACTGATGAGGAGTGGCAAAAATATACCATTGCTCAAGGGAATCTAGCTAATGCAAGTATCTATATCGATGATACGCCAGGGATTCGGATTACAGAGATTCGTTCTCGTTCTCGTAAACTGGCTCAAGAAACTGGAAATCTTGGTTTGATTTTAATAGACTATTTGCAGCTTATCACGGGAACAGGTCGAGAAAATCGTCAACAAGAGGTTTCAGAAATTTCACGTCAGTTGAAAATTTTAGCTAAGGAACTGAAGGTTCCAGTAATCGCTCTAAGTCAGCTTTCTCGTGGTGTAGAACAACGTCAGGATAAGAGACCGGTCTTGTCTGATATTCGTGAATCTGGGTCTATTGAGCAGGATGCTGATATCGTAGCCTTTCTTTATCGCGACGATTACTATGAGCGTGGTGGTGAAGAAGAGGAAGGCATACCAAACAATAAGGTAGAGGTTATTATCGAGAAAAACCGTAGTGGAGCTCGTGGAACGGTGGAATTAATTTTTCAAAAAGAATACAATAAATTTTCAAGTATCTCAAAGAGGGAGGCATAAGATGTCAGATGCATTTACAGATGTAGCCAAGATGAAAAAAATCAAAGAAGAAATCAAGGCACATGAGGGACAAGTCGTAGAAATGACTCTGGAGAATGGTCGTAAGCGCCAAAAAAATAGATTGGGTAAGCTAATTGAGGTTTATCCATCCCTATTTATCGTTGAATTTGGAAACGTTGAAGGAGATAAACAAGCTAATGTTTACGTTGAATCCTTTACTTACTCAGATATCCTTACAGAAAAGAATTTGATTCATTATCTTGACTAAAGTGAGAAATTTTCTCACTTTTTCTTTTTTTCTCCGAATAGTTTAAGTGAAGGTAATCTTCGATTTATATTATTTTTCAAGGAGGAAGAATGAAAATTTCACCATTTAAAGTAGCAGAGACAAGATTTTCTTTTAGAAAATCAGCTAAAAAGGTTGTTCCCTTTTTAGTAGTAGGATTGATGTTAGCAGCGGGTAATAGTGTATATGCCTATTCCGGAGGAAATGGATCGATTGCGCGTGGGGATGATTATCCTGCTCATTATAAAAATGGGAGCCAGGAGATTGATAAGTGGCGCATGTATTCTCGTCAGTGTACTTCTTTTGCAGCCTTTCGTTTGAGTAATGTCAATGGTTTTGAGATTCCGGCGGCTTATGGGAATGCGAATGAATGGGGCTATCGTGCTCGTCGTGAAGGCTATCGTGTCGATAATAGACCAGCGATTGGCTCCATTGCTTGGTCGACTGCAGGAACTTATGGTCATGTTGCTTGGGTGTCAAATGTAATAGGAGATGAGATTGAGATTGAAGAATACAATTATGGAATAAGGGAATCTTACAATAAGCGCGTCGTGAAGGCGAATACTATGACTGGCTTTATTCATTTTAAAGATTTAGCTGGTGGCAGTGTTGGGAATAGTCAATCCTCAGTTTCAACAGGAGGAACACATTATTTTAAGACTAAGGCTGCTATCAAAAATCAGCCTCTAGCTGGCGCAACTGCAATTGATTACTATTATCCTGGGGAGAATGTTCATTATGATCAAATTCTCGAAAAAGATGGGTACAAGTGGTTGAGTTATACGGCTTATAACGGAAGTCGTCGCTATATCCAGCTAGAGGGAGTAACCTCTTCACAGAATTATCAGAATCAATCAGGAAATAGCTCTAACTATGGATCCAATAACAGTTCAACTGTTGGTTGGAAGAAAATAAATGGTAGTTGGTATCATTTCAAATCAAATGGCTCTAAATCAACAGGCTGGTTGAAGGATGGTTCTAGCTGGTATTATTTGAAATCATCTGGTGAAATGCAGACAGGCTGGTTAAAGGAGAATGGTCTGTGGTATTATTTAGATAGTTCAGGGGCAATGAAAACGGGGTGGTATCAAGTCTCTGGTAAGTGGTATTATTCTTACTCTTCAGGCGCCTTAGCTGTCAATACGACAGTGGATGGCTACAGAGTAAATAGTGATGGAGAACGAGTATAGAAAATGGGAGTAGGAAAATTTCCTACTCTTTTCTGTAAGCAGTTTCCTTGACATTTTTTTTGTTTTGCGCTATCATATGTCCATATAATATATGGGAGTCTGTGTACAGTCTGAGAGGAAGCGTTAAGCTTCGACCGCACCTGATCTGGGTAATGCCAGCGTAGGGAACGATACTTAGTCTACTCTTGACCTTTTCCATATATGGCAAAGGTTTTTCTTTTTGTCAAAGGAAAACGAGAAGAGGAGGTTCTTATGAAAGCAAGCATCGCCTTGCAAATTTTACCCCTATCACAGGGGATTGATCGGATTGCTGTTATCGATCAAGTCATTGCTTATCTGCAAGCTCAAGAGGTGACTATGGTGGTGACACCATTTGAAACGGTCTTGGAAGGGGAGTTTGATGAGCTTATGCGCATTCTCAAAGAAGCGCTAGAAGTGGCAGGGCAGGAGGCAGATAATGTTTTTGCCAATGTCAAAATAAATGTAGGAGAGATTTTAAGTATTGATGAGAAACTTGAAAAGTATACTGAGACGACACATTAGTCTATTGGGCTTTATGGGGGTCTTGTCAATCTGGCAGTTAGCAGGTTTTCTTAAACTTCTCCCCAAGTTTATCCTGCCGACACCTCTTGAAATTCTCCTGTCCTTTGTTCGTGATAGAGAATTTCTCTGGCACCATAGCTGGGCCACCTTGAGAGTGGCTTTATTGGGACTGATTTTGGGAGTCTTGATTGCCTGTCTCATGGCTGTGCTTATGGACAGTTTGACTTGGCTTAACGATCTGATTTACCCTATGATGGTGGTTGTTCAGACTATCCCGACCATTGCCCTAGCCCCTATCCTGGTTTTGTGGCTCGGTTATGGGATTTTGCCCAAGATTGTCTTGATTATCTTGACAACAACCTTTCCTATCATCGTCAGCATTTTGGACGGTTTTAGGCATTGTGACAAGGATATGCTGACCTTGTTTAGTCTGATGCGGGCCAAACCTTGGCAAATCCTGTGGCATTTTAAAATCCCTGTCAGTCTGCCTTACTTTTATGCTGGTCTGAGGGTCAGTGTCTCCTACGCCTTTATCACAACAGTAGTATCTGAGTGGTTGGGAGGCTTTGAAGGACTAGGTGTCTACATGATTCAGTCCAAGAAACTGTTTCAGTATGATACCATGTTTGCTATTATTATTCTGGTATCGATTATCAGCCTTTTGGGTATGAAGTTGGTCGATATTAGTGAAAAATATGTTATTAAATGGAAACGTTCGTAGCATTAGAATGTTTTTGAAAAAGAAAAGAGGAAAGAAAATGAAGAAAACATGGAAAGTGTTTTTAACGCTTGTAACAGCTCTTGTAGCTGTTGTGCTTGTAGCCTGTGGTCAAGGAACTGCTTCTAAGGACAACAAAGAGGCAGAACTCAAGAAGATTGACTTTATTCTAGACTGGACACCAAATACCAACCACACAGGGCTTTATGTTGCTAAGGAAAAAGGTTATTTCAAAGAAGCTGGAGTGGATGTTGATTTGAAATTGCCACCAGAAGAAAGTTCTTCTGACTTGGTTATTAACGGTAAGGCACCATTTGCAGTCTATTTCCAAGACTATATGGCTAAAAAATTGGAAAAAGGAGCAGGAATTACTGCCGTTGCAGCTATCGTAGAGCACAATACATCAGGAATCATTTCTCGTAAATCTGACAATGTAGCTAGTCCAAAAGACTTGGTTGGTAAGAAATACGGGACTTGGAATGACCCAACGGAACTTGCTATGTTGAAAACCTTAGTAGAGTCACAAGGTGGGGACTTTGAGAAGGTCGAAAAAGTACCAAATAACGACTCAAACTCAATCACACCGATCGCTAATGGGGTGTTTGATACTGCATGGATCTACTACGGTTGGGATGGTATCCTTGCCAAATCTCAAGGCGTAGATGCTAATTTCATGTATTTGAAAGACTACGTTAAAGAATTTGACTACTACTCACCAGTTATCATCGCCAACAACGACTATTTGAAAGACAATAAAGAAGAAGCTCGTAAAGTCATCCAAGCTATCAAAAAAGGCTACCAATATGCCATGGAGCATCCAGAGGAAGCAGCTGATATCCTCATCAAGAATGCACCTGAGCTCAAAGAAAAACGTGACTTTGTCATCGAATCTCAAAAATACTTGTCAAAAGAATACGCAAGCGACAAGGAAAAATGGGGTCAATTTGATGCAGCTCGCTGGAATGCCTTCTACAAATGGGATAAAGAAAATGGTATCCTTAAAGAAGACTTGACAGATAAAGGCTTCACCAACGAATTTGTGAAATAATGACAGAAATTAGACTAGAACACGTCAGTTATGCCTATGGTCAAGAGAGAATTTTAGAGGATATCAATCTGAAAGTGACTTCAGGTGAAGTGGTTTCTATCCTAGGCCCAAGTGGTGTTGGTAAGACTACGCTTTTCAATTTAATTGCGGGGATTTTAGAAGTTCAGTCAGGGAGAATTGTCCTTGATGGTGAAGAAAATCCCAAGGGGCGCGTGAGTTATATGTTGCAAAAGGATCTACTTTTGGAGCACAAGACGGTGCTTGGCAATATCATTCTGCCCCTCTTGATTCAAAAGGTGGATAAGGCGGAGGCCATTGCCCGAGCAGATGAAATCCTTGCGACCTTTCAGCTAACGGCTGTAAGGGATAAATATCCTCATGAACTGAGTGGGGGGATGCGTCAGCGTGTAGCCTTGCTCAGGACCTACCTTTTCGGGCACAAGCTCTTTCTCTTAGATGAAGCCTTTAGCGCCTTGGATGAGATGACCAAGATGGAACTCCACGCTTGGTACCTTGAGATTCACAAGCAGTTGCAGCTAACAACCTTGATCATCACGCATAGTATCGAGGAGGCCCTCAGTCTCAGCGACCGCATCTATATTCTGAAAAACCGCCCTGGGCAAATTGTTTCAGAAATTAAACTAGATTGGTCTGAAGATGAGGATAAGGAAGTCCAAAAGATTGCCTATAAACGTCAAATTTTGGTAGAATTAGGCTTAGATAAGTAGAAAAATAGGGAGTTGGTGAAGATTATCCTTTACCAGCGCCCTTTTTCTTTTAAAAATGAGAAAATTTCGGTATAATAGTCAAAGATAGTCAAGGTTTAAAGAGAGAGGTGGGTTTGTAATGAGATTTAAAAATACATCGGATCATATTGAGGCCTACATCAAGGCGATTTTAGATCAATCTGGTATAGTGGAGTTACAACGGAGTCAGTTGGCAGATACTTTTCAGGTTGTTCCTAGTCAGATTAACTACGTGATCAAGACACGCTTTACGGAAAGTAGAGGCTACTTGGTTGAAAGCAAGCGTGGTGGCGGAGGCTACATTCGCATAGGACGGATTGAGTTTTCCAGTCATCATGAAATGCTCCGCGATTTGCTTTACTCAATTGGTGAGCGAGTTAGTCAAGAAATTTATGAAGATATTCTGCAGCTTTTGGTTGAGCAGGAATTGATGACCAAGCAGGAGATGAATTTGCTAGTATCAGTAGCTTTGGATCGCGTTCTAGGAGAAGAAGCTCCAGTTGTTCGTGCTAATATGCTACGACAGGTCATACAAGAGGTAGATAGAAAAGGGAAGTAAGATGAACTATTCAAAAGCATTGAATGAATGTATCGAAAGTGCCTATATGGTTGCTGGCCATTTTGGAGCTCGTTACCTAGAGTCTTGGCACTTGTTGATTGCCATGTCCAATCACAGTTATAGTGTGGCAGGGGCGACTTTAAACGATTATCCATATGAGATGGACCGTTTAGAAGAAGTCGCTTTGGAACTGACTGAAACGGACTATAGCCAGGATGAAACCTTTACGGAATTGCCGTTCTCCCATCGTTTGCAGGTCCTCTTTGACGAAGCAGAGTATGTAGCGTCAGTGGTTCATGCTAAGGTGCTAGGGACGGAGCATGTCCTTTATGCGATCTTGCATGATGGCAATGCCTTGGCAACTCGTATCTTGGAGAGAGCAGGTTTTTCTTATGAAGACAAGAAAGATCAGGTCAAGATTGCTGCCTTACGTCGAAATTTAGAAGAACGAGCAGGCTGGACTCGTGAAGATCTCAAGGCTTTACGTCAACGCCATCGTACAGTAGCTGACAAGCAAAATTCTATGGCTAATATGATGGGCATGCCCCAGACTCCGAGTGGTGGTCTCGAGGACTATACGCATGATTTGACAGAGCAAGCGCGTTCTGGCAAGTTAGAACCAGTCATCGGTCGGGATAAGGAAATCTCGCGTATGATTCAAATCTTGAGTCGGAAGACCAAGAATAATCCTGTCTTGGTTGGGGATGCTGGTGTCGGGAAAACAGCCTTGGCGCTTGGACTCGCTCAGCGTATTGCTAGTGGTGATGTACCTGAGGAAATGGCTAAGATGCGCGTGTTAGAGCTTGATTTGATGAATGTTGTTGCAGGGACACGCTTCCGTGGTGACTTTGAAGAACGCATGAACAATATCATCAAGGATATTGAAGAAGATGGCCAAGTCATCCTCTTTATCGATGAACTTCATACCATCATGGGTTCTGGGAGTGGAATTGACTCAACTCTGGATGCGGCCAATATCTTGAAACCAGCCTTGGCGCGTGGAACTTTGAGAACGGTTGGTGCGACAACTCAGGAAGAATACCAAAAACACATCGAAAAAGACGCAGCCCTTTCTCGTCGTTTCGCCAAAGTAACGATTGAAGAGCCAAGTGTGGCTGACAGTATGACCATTTTGCAAGGTTTGAAGGTGACTTATGAGAAACATCACCGTGTGCAAATCACAGATGAAGCGGTTGAAACAGCCGTCAAGATGGCTCATCGTTACTTAACCAGTCGTCACTTGCCAGACTCTGCTATCGATCTCTTAGATGAAGCAGCAGCAACAGTGCAAAATAAGGCAAAGCATGTAAAAGCAGACGATTCAGGTTTGAGTCCAGCTGACAAGGCCTTGATGGATGGCAAGTGGAAACAGGCAGCTCAGCTAATCGCAAAAGAAGAGGAAGTCCCAGTCTATAAAGATTTGGTGACAGAGGCTGATATTTTGACCACCTTGAGTCGCTTGTCAGGTATCCCCGTTCAAAAACTGACTCAGACTGATGCTAAGAAATACTTAAACTTGGAAGCTGAACTGCACAAACGTGTCATCGGTCAAGATCAAGCTGTTTCAAGTATTAGCCGTGCCATTCGCCGCAACCAGTCAGGGATTCGCAGTCATAAGCGTCCGATTGGTTCCTTTATGTTCCTAGGGCCTACAGGTGTCGGTAAGACCGAATTGGCCAAGGCTCTGGCAGAAGTTCTTTTTGATGACGAATCAGCCCTTATCCGCTTTGACATGAGTGAGTATATGGAGAAATTCGCAGCCAGTCGTCTCAACGGAGCTCCTCCGGGCTATGTGGGTTATGAAGAAGGTGGGGAGTTGACCGAGAAGGTTCGCAACAAACCATACTCTGTTCTCCTCTTTGATGAGGTAGAAAAAGCCCACCCAGACATCTTTAATGTCCTCTTGCAGGTCTTGGATGATGGTGTCTTGACCGATAGCAAGGGACGCAAGGTCGACTTTTCAAATACCATTATCATCATGACTTCAAACCTTGGTGCGACAGCCCTTCGTGATGACAAGACTGTTGGTTTTGGGGCCAAGGACATTCGTTTTGACCAGGAGAATATGGAGAAACGCATGTTTGAAGAGCTGAAAAAAGCTTATAGGCCGGAGTTTATCAACCGTATTGATGAAAAGGTGGTCTTCCATAGCTTATCTAGCGACCATATGCAGGAAGTGGTGAAGATTATGGTCAAACCTTTAGTGGCAAGTTTGGCTGAAAAAGGCATTGACTTGAAATTACAAGCTTCCGCACTGAAATTGTTGGCAAATCAAGGATATGACCCAGAGATGGGAGCTCGTCCACTTCGCAGAACCCTGCAAACAGAAGTGGAAGACAAGTTGGCAGAACTTCTTCTCAAGGGAGAATTAGAGGCAGGCAGCACACTTAAAATTGGTGTTAAAGCAGGCCAGTTAAAATTTGATATTGCATAAAAATGGAGAATCAGGAGTAATCTTGATTCTTTTTTCGCAACGTTTTTATAAAAAATGATAAAAAACTATTGACAAAACAAAAATATAGTTTATAATAAAAACATAGATAATGAAAATATCAAAAAATATAAAAAGGCAATAGGTTTATGAAAAAGAAAACAGCAGTGGTATTTGGAACCTTTGCTCCGCTTCATCAAGGTCATATCGATCTGATTCAGCGAGCGAAGCGGCAGTGTGACCGGGTCTGGATTGTCGTTTCAGGCTATGAGGGAGATAGAGGGGAGCAGATAGGCTTAACGCTTCAAAAAAGATTTCGCTATATCCGAGAGGCCTTTGGTGATGACGAGTTGACCTCTGTCTGCAAGTTAGACGAGAGCAAGCTTCCCCGTTACCCTATGGGCTGGCAGGAGTGGTTGGACCAAATGTTAGCGGAGATTTCCTATGATGAAACCCAGCAAGAACTAATTTTCTTTGTGGGAGAAGCAGACTACCAGCAAGAATTATCAAATCGTGGCTTTGAGACTGTCTTGCAAGAAAGAAAGTTTGGTATCTCAGCGACTATGATTCGAGAAAATCCAAGCAAATATTGGAAATATATTGCTCAACCCTTCCGACGTCAGTTTACAAAGAAAGTGTTGATTATGGGAAGTGCCAGCAATGGGAAGACCACTCTAGCCAAGGATTTGGCTAGGTATTACGATGCACCAGTCAGCTTGGAATACGCACGTGAGTACCAGATCAAAAACAATGTCCGCGACGATGAATTGACTCCAAAGGATTATTATTATCTCCTGTTGGGGCAGTATGACCAGACCTCTAAGTTAATTGACAGTAATGCCAATAGGGGACTGGTGATAGCTGATACCAACTCCTTAGTAACCAAGGGCTACTATGATTATTACATGGAGACTGAGGACCAAGGGGATTTATCAGGAGAGACTTTTGATAATCTCTTTGCCTCAATCTTAGCTAAGGAAAAATGGGACTTGATTCTCTTTGTGCAGCCTGTCGGCTCCTATGTCAATGACGGATTTAGAGATATGACTATGGCAGAAGACCATATTCGTCATAGTTTTTCCCAGCATTTGGACCAGATGAGGGAGCGCTACTTAGCAAACATTCCACTAGTTTATCTAGCTGAGGATTATCTAGGAAATTATGAAGCAGCAAAAGTGGCTATTGATGCCATTTACCAAACAGATTAGGAGACAATTATGAAAAAACTAACTGAAAAAATCACACAATTTATCGAGAACTTTAAAAACGTCCATGCGGAAGCCCGCAAGATTGGTTTTGCAGGAATCATGAACCTGCTCTGGAAAGATCTCTTTGTCGGCCGTAGCCTCTTCCAATGGTTGTATCTCATCGTCCTGTCAAGTGTTCCTTTGATCTTGGAATTCACGCAAAATACAGAAAGTCATGACTGGATGAGCTTATTTGCCTCTTGGACTGGGATTGTCTGTGTTATCTTGGTAGCAGAAGGGCGTGCAAGCAATTATCTCTTTGGGGCCATTAACTCTGCTATCTATTTAGTTTTGGCCATGAATGCGACTTTTTATGGCGAAGTTTTGACGACCGTTTACTTCTTTGTCTTGCAGCCGATTGGCCTCTATGCTTGGCTGTCTAACCGTATCAATGACCAAGGAAAAGTAGAAGAATCTCACTTTGAAGCTAAGAAATTATCTATTTTTGACTGGCTCAAGTACTTAGCCTTGACTGCTATCATTTGGATTGGTATGGGCTTGGCTTACCAAAGTATCCATAGTGCTCGCCCTTTCCGTGATAGTGTTACCGATGCGACCAATGGTGTAGGTCAGCTCTTGATGACACGTCTCTACCGTGAGCAATGGATTTTCTGGATTGCAACCAATCTCTTTAGTATTTACCTCTGGTGGGGTGAAAATATCCACATCCAAGGGATGTACTGGGTTTACACACTCAATAGTCTAGTAGGTTGGTACCAATGGACCAAGGCAGTTCGTAAGGAGGCATAAAATGACGGACACGATGATTCCAGCAGGGATGACGGAAAGAGAATATTTTGAAATTCATGCAAGTCAGGAGGAATTTTTGGATTGGTACTACAAGCAGGAACTTCCTCAATACGAAAAACCAAGTGTGACGGTGGATATGGTAGCCTACTGCTTTGTCGAAGGAAATATCAAGCTCTTATTAATTCGTCGCAAGGCTCACCCTTATCAAAATTGTTTGGCTCTGGTTGGAGGATTTATGGACAAGGGCGAAGATGCTGCACATGCTTGTCAGCGCGAGGTGAAAGAAGAGGTCAACCTCGAACTCCCTTTAGAAAAAATCGAGCAATTGATGACTGTATCGACCCCCGGCCGTGACCCACGGGGCTGGACAGTGACCATTGCCCACTTGGTTTATCTGCCTAGTTGTGCATTAGAACTTGTTCAAGCAGGAGACGATGCCAAGGATGTGGTTTTTGTAGATGTCGATTTTCAGACAGGCAAGTGCTTCTTAAAGGGAGTAGAGTTGGAGGAGCAAGCCTTCGCTTTTGACCATTATGCTATTATCCAAGAATCCATCAAACGAATCCAAGGCCGTCTCGACTGGAATCCGACCTTCCTTTATCTGCTGGAGGAGGAGTTCACTGTCTACGAAGGGACTGAACTGGTCAATCTTATCAATCCCGGTCGTCCAATCGTCAGCAATAACTTTCTCGTAAAATACGGAGAATATGTAGAAGAAGTCGGACTCAAACGAGTACCTAAAAAGAAACCAAGAAAAACCTATCGATTGAAATAAAAAGCGAGGCCGGGAAAAAGTTCCCGACCTCTTTATTTGCCTTTATTAGTTTGATTTGCTATTGCGACTGTTTTTAGGGATGGCTATCTTTCTTAGAATTGCTCAACATGTGAGTAAAGAAGGCTTTGTATCGATACTTGAGATAGTTCTCATGTAAAAATAACAAGGCGATATAGACAATCAAAAAGATTGTAGTCAGATAGAAGACATCAAATGCAGTTCGCGCATAGTAAGCGGCTGATTGATAAGAGCCAATAGCTCCCAAAATTAACCAAGGCAGATACTTGTAATACTTATTTAGCATAAGAGTGCACCTCCTATATTATATTTCAATATTATTATATTCCTTCGTTTAACGTAATGCAAGCGATTACACAAAAACAAATTTAAATTTTTAACAGGAAAATCTCCTGTTTTTCTGTTTTATTACGAATAGAAGAGTAGGAGGAGTAAATGTATCTAAAGTATTTAAGATTTTTAAAATAGTTTAGATAAATTGTTGACATATTTAAATCACAATGTTACAATTATATTACAAAAACATTTCTTTATATTTCTAAAATATTACAAAGGAGTAGAAAAATGAAAAAGAAAACCTATATCAAATTGATGGCAGCGACTGTATTAGCTTCTACCTTGCTACTGGGAGCTTGTGGAAATAAAAAGGAAACAACTCAAGCAAGCAGTTCTGCTAAGACAAGCCAATCATCAAGTTCTAAAGCAGCTTCTGCTAGCAAAGAAAGCAAGACTCAGAAGTCCTCAAGTTCAGCTGCATCTGAAAAGGCCAAGGCGTCTACTGACCAGTCTTCAGTAAGTGCAACACCATCACAAGCGGCACCTGAACCAGAGCAAAGACAAGGTCAAGAAGTAGCTAATCAACAGGCGGCTAGTCAACAAACTCCTGCTCAGATTCCTTCAACTCAACAGGCTCCTCAAGCCCAGTCTAACCAATCAAGCTATGATCCTACAACTGACCGCAAACTTCAAGACAAACAAGCAGAGCAAAATAAACGTTACAAGGGTGTTTTAACCATGGTAGATGGTGATTTCTCAGCTGCAGCGGGCAACTGGAAGGGAGCCAATGGCGAAACCATCACAGTTTCATCAGGTGGTCAATTTACAGTAGAATCTTCCGATGGAAAGAAAGAAAACTATTCTATCAGAGGTTACTCTTACACTCTTGATGATGGTAAGTATAATGCCAAAATTGGTGGAGGAAAAGTCATCCAAATTACAACAGGAGCGGATGGTAAGGTTTCCAGTGTTGCTTTGAGTCAATAATAGCTCTCAGTATTTGAATTTTTACAATCAAAGAAAATCCGTCAGCTCAATAAGAGTTGACGGATTATTTTATACTTGGGTTAAAAATTCTTCTGTAGTAAGAATTTGAGCAAACTCATCTTGTAGAGAAAGGAGATTAATCTCATGGATAGTCTCAGGAGAGATGGTCTGACCGTTTTTGTTAGATAGGGTAAAACTGGCAGTAGCATCTGCTAGTAAAGTGACTTCAAAACCAAGATTTGCTGCCATTCGTGTTGTAGTAGATACACAATGAGGCAGGGTCAAACCAACAACGACTAAATGACAAATCTGATTTTTTCGTAAATATGTTTCAAGATTTGTTTCAATAAAGGCGCTATTAACCGTTTTTTGAAAGATAGGTTCTGAGGTGACTGGCTCAAATCCACTTTTAAACACCTGATTTTGTTTGTTATGAAATTGCGACTGGGGATTGTCAGATATGTGTTGAACATGTAAGACTGGAAGAGCGTGTTTACGAAAGTATGCCAGTACCCTCAATGCTTGTTGTTCAGCTTGAGGGTTGTTCCGTTCTCCCCAGATAGGGTTATCAAATGCTTTTTGCATATCGATAATCAGTAGAGCAGTATGAACCATTTTAAGCCTTATCCAATTGCAAGAGGGCTTCAATCTCTGCTAGGGTACTAGCTTGTGAAATGGCTCCACGGAGTTTGGCAGCGCCAGATGTTCCACGGAGGTAGTGAGGAGCGAGGCCACGGAATTCACGAACTGCTACGTTTTCCCCTTTGAGGTTAATCAAACGTTTCAAGTGTTCGTAGGCGATTTTCATCTTGTCTTCAAAGGTCAAATCAGGTAGGATTTCTCCTGTTTCAAAGTAATGGTTGATTTGGTTGAAGAGGTAGGGATTTCCCATGGCAGCGCGGCCAATCATGACTGCGTCAGCACCGACTTCTTCGATACGTTGTTTGGCTTCTTGAACAGTACGGATGTCACCGTTAGCGATAAATGGAATCTTGGTCAGAGCTTGAGCGACCTTGTGAAGGGTCTCAAGGTCTGCGTGACCTGTATACATTTGCTCACGGGTGCGGCCATGCATGGCGAGGGCAGAAACACCTGCAGCTTCAGCAGCGAGGGCATTTTCAACTGCCAGAGATGGGTCGGCCCAGCCGGTACGCATTTTGACAGTAAGTGGAATATCAAGGACAGATTGGACTTTGTTGATGATAGAGTAAATCTTATCGGGGTCCTTGAGCCACATAGCGCCAGCTTCGTTCTTCACGATTTTGTTAACTGGGCAGCCCATGTTGATATCGACGATATCGGTCTTGGTGTTTTCTTGGATGAATTCTGCTGCGCGTGCTAGGCTGTCTTCATCACTACCAAAGAGTTGGATAGAGACAGGGTTTTCGCCTTCGTCGATATGAAGCATGTGCAGGGTTTTTTCGTTGTTGTATTGGATTCCCTTGTCAGAGACCATTTCCATTACAACGAGTCCAGCTCCGAGCTCTTTTGCAATAGTACGAAAGGCTGAGTTTGTCACGCCAGCCATGGGTGCTAAAACGGTACGATTGGGAATCTCAACATTGCCAATCATAAAGGGTGTATTAAGATTTGTCACGAATGAGTTCCTCCAGGTCGTGTTCATCAAAGTTGTAAGTTGTTTGGCAGAATTGACAAGTGATTTCTGCCCCGTGGTCTTCCTCTTTCATTTCCTGTAAGTCTGAGCTTGGAAGGCTAGAAAGAGCGTTCATAAAGCGTTCATGGCTACAGTCACATTGGAAACGGATTTCTTCTTCAGAAAGACGCTTGTAGGCCTCGTCACCGTAGATTGCCTTGAGGAGGGCTTCGATATGGTCTTCACTTTCGAGAAGCGTTGAGATAGCTGGCATTTCTTGGATGCGTTTTTCAAAGCGAGCAATCTCTTCTTTCTTGGCTCCTGGCAAGACTTGGACTAGGAAACCACCTGCAACCTTGACCTTGTCTTCCTCGTCCAAAAGGACATTGAGGCCGACTGCTGAAGGTGTTTGTTGGCTTTCGGTCAGGTAAAAGGCCAGGTCTTCACCGATTTCCCCAGAAATGAGGGGAGTCATAGAGTTGTAAGGATTTCCAGTACCGTAGTCTGTGATAACGAGGAATTGACCATTTCCAACAAAAGGTCCGACTAGGACTTCACCAGTTGCAGTCTTTTTGATATCAACACCGGGATTTTGAACGTAACCTTTGACGTTCCCCTTGGTATCAGCGACGGTGATGATAGCACCTAGAGAGCTAGATCCCAACACCTTAACTGTTAGTTTGGTGTTTCCTTTTTCATTGGCTGCGAGAATCTGGCTAGCGATAAGAGTTCGACCAAGCGCTACAGTTGAGCTAGCTTGGGTTTGGTGTTTTTCTTGAGCAGTGCGGACGGTTTCTGTGCTGTCAAGGACAAAAGCACGAAAGGCTCCGCTTTCTGATATTGTTTTAATAATTTTATCCATAGCTACTATTTTAGCATAAAAATGCCCAAAGGGGGAGCCGTGTGTTTGCTGATTTTCAGGATAATGGACCAGGAAATCAGCATGAAAATAAAAAGAGAAACAGATTATTTCAGCATTTGTAAGATTTATGCTATGCTTAAGGTAGAAAATGAAAGGGGTAACAAATGTATTTAGGAGATTTGATGGAAAAGGCCGAATCTGGCCAATTTTCAATCCTTTCCTTTCTATTACAAGAGTCTCAGACGACTGTCAAGGCTGTAATGGAGGAAACAGGATTTTCAAAAGCAACCCTAACCAAATATGTCACCCTTCTTAATGACAAGGCTTTGGATAGTGGCTTAGAGCTGACTATTCACTTAGAAGATGAAAATCTGCGTCTGTCAATCGGTGCAGCTACCAAAGGGAGAGATATCCGGAGCTTGTTTTTGGAGAATGCTGTTAAATACCAGATTTTGGTCTATCTTCTCTATCACCAACAGTTTTTAGCCCATCAGCTGGCTCAAGAATTGATGATTAGTGAGGCTACGCTTGGTCGCCACTTGGCTAGTCTAAATCAGATTTTGTCAGAATTTGATTTATCCATCCAAAATGGACGTTGGCGAGGTCCAGAGCATCAGATTCGCTATTTCTATTTCTGTCTTTTTCGCAAGGTCTGGTCCAGTCAGGAGTGGGAAAGTCACCTGCAGAAACCAGAGAGAAAGCAGGAGATTGCTAGTTTAGAAGAAATCTGCGGTGCGAGTTTGTCTTCGGGGCAGAAGTTGGACTTGATTCTCTGGTCTCACATCAGTCAGCAACGTCTTCGGGTCAATGCCTGTCAGTTTCAAGTGATAGAAGAAAAAATGCATGGGTATTTTGACAATATTTTCTACCTTCGTTTGCATCGAAAGGCTCCTTCCTTTTTTGCTGGGCAACACCTTCCTCTTGGAACTGAGGATGGGGAGATGATGATTTTCTTCTCTTTCCTCCTATCTCATCGCATTCTTCCTCTTCATACTATGGAGTATATCCTTGGATTTGGAGGGCAGTTAGCAGATTTGCTGACGCAATTGATTCAAGAAATGAAGAAGGAGGATTTACTGGGTGATTATACAGAGGACCATGTCACCTATGAACTCAGTCAGCTTTGTGCTCAAGTCTATCTATACAAGGGCTATATTTTACAGGATCGCTATAAGTACCAGTTAGAGAATCGTCATCCTTATTTGTTGATGGAACATGATTTTAGGGGGATAGCAGAGGAGATTTTTCATGTTCTACCTGCCTTTCAGCAGGGGACAGACTTAGATAAGAAGATTCTCTGGGAATGGCTCCAGTTAATCGAATATATGGCTGAAAATGGTGGCCAGCATATGCGGATTGGTCTGGATTTGACATCTGGTTTTCTTGTCTTTTCAAGGATGGCAGCCATTTTGAAACGGTATTTGGAATACAATCGTTTTATTACCATTGAAGCCTATGACCCTAGTCGGCATTATGATTTGCTGGTTACCAATAACCCTATTCATAAGAAGGAACAGACACCAGTTTATTATTTAAAAAATGACTTGGATATGGAAGATTTGGCAGGGATTCGTCAGTTATTATTCACTTAAAAGGCTTGGTTGTTCCAGGTCTTTTTTGTGAAATTCACACAATCTCCTCACATTTTTTAAAAAATTAAAAAAAGTTGATAAACAAGAAAGCGCTTTATTTTGTATACTAGTTAGTGTAAAGAGGAGATATCCTCAAGATCTTTATCAGGAGGACAGCACATGTCACAAGAAAAATACATCATGGCCATTGACCAGGGAACTACAAGTTCTCGTGCCATTATTTTCAACAAAAAAGGAGAAAAGGTTAGCTCGAGTCAAAAAGAGTTTACTCAGATTTTCCCTCAGGCAGGTTGGGTTGAGCACAATGCTAATGAAATTTGGAACTCCGTCCAGTCAGTTATTGCGGGTGCTTTCATCGAAAGTGGTGTCAAGCCAAATCAAATTGAGGCAATAGGAATCACTAACCAACGTGAAACAACTGTCGTCTGGGATAAGAAAACAGGACTTCCTATCTACAACGCTATTGTTTGGCAATCACGTCAGACAGCTCCTTTGGCTGAACAACTAAAAAGTCAAGGTTATGTGGAAAAATTCCATGAAAAGACTGGTTTGATCATTGATGCTTACTTCTCAGCTACCAAGGTTCGTTGGATTTTGGATCATGTAGAAGGCGCTCAAGAGCGAGCAGAAAAAGGAGAATTGCTCTTTGGTACGATTGATACTTGGTTGGTTTGGAAATTGACAGACGGTGCGGCTCACGTGACCGATTACTCAAATGCAGCTCGTACCATGCTTTATAACATTAAAGAACTCAAATGGGATGATGAGATTTTAGAAATCCTCAACATTCCTAAGGCTATGCTTCCAGAAGTTCGTTCTAACTCTGAAATCTACGGAAAGACAGCTCCATTCCATTTCTACGGTGGAGAAGTGCCAATCTCAGGTATGGCTGGGGACCAACAAGCAGCCCTCTTTGGGCAGTTGGCCTTTGAACCAGGTATGGTTAAGAATACTTATGGAACAGGTTCTTTCATCATCATGAACACTGGGGAAGAGATGCAGTTGTCTGAAAACAACCTCTTGACAACGATTGGTTACGGAATTAACGGCAAGGTTTACTATGCCTTGGAAGGTTCAATCTTCATCGCAGGAAGTGCTATTCAGTGGCTTCGTGACGGTCTTCGCATGGTTGAAAATTCACCAGAATCTGAAAAATATGCTCGTGATTCTCACAACAATGATGAAGTTTATGTCGTTCCAGCATTTACAGGTTTAGGTGCTCCATACTGGAACCAAAACGCTCGCGGTTCTGTCTTTGGTTTGACTCGTGGAACAACTAAAGAAGACTTTATCAAGGCAACTTTGCAATCTATCGCTTATCAAGTACGTGACATCATCGACACTATGCAAGTGGATGCGCAGACAGCTATCCAAGTCTTGAAAGTAGACGGTGGTGCAGCTATGAACAACTTCCTCATGCAGTTCCAAGCTGACATTTTGGGAATCGATATCGCACGCGCCAAAAACTTGGAAACAACAGCTCTAGGAGCAGCCTTTCTAGCAGGTTTGTCAGTTGGTTACTGGAAAGACTTGGATGAGTTGAAACTCTTGAACGAGACAGGAGAACTCTTTGAACCATCTATGAACGAATCGCGCAAGGAACAACTCTACAAGGGCTGGAAGAAGGCTGTGAAAGCAACGCAAGTCTTTGCGGAAATCGACGACTAATACTGGAAGAATAAAGCGACTTAGTTAGAAAGTGTGTAAATATGGAATTTTCAAAGAAAACACGTGAATTATCAATTAAAAAAATGCAGGAACGTACCCTGGACCTCTTGATTATCGGTGGAGGAATCACAGGGGCTGGTGTAGCCTTGCAGGCGGCAGCTAGCGGTCTTGAGACTGGTTTGATTGAAATGCAGGACTTCGCAGAAGGAACATCTAGCCGTTCAACAAAATTGGTTCACGGAGGTCTTCGTTACCTCAAACAATTCGACGTAGAAGTGGTCTCAGATACGGTTTCTGAACGTGCGGTAGTTCAACAAATCGCACCACATATTCCAAAACCGGATCCAATGCTCTTACCAGTTTACGATGAAGATGGAGCGACCTTTAGCCTCTTCCGTCTTAAAGTAGCTATGGACTTGTACGACCTTTTGGCAGGAGTTAACAACACACCAGCTGCAAACAAGGTTTTGAGCAAGGAAGAAGTTTTGGAACGCCAGCCAAACTTGAAGAAAGAAGGCTTGGTAGGAGGTGGGGTTTACCTTGACTTCCGTAACAACGATGCCCGTCTCGTGATTGAAAACATCAAACGTGCCAACCAAGACGGTGCCCTCATTGCCAACCACGTGAAGGCAGAAGGTTTCCTCTTTGACGAAAGTGGCAAGATTACAGGTGTTGTAGCTCGTGATCTCTTGACAGACCAAGTCTTTGAAATCAAGGCTCGTCTGGTTATCAACACAACAGGTCCTTGGAGCGATAAAGTACGCAATTTGTCTAATAAGGGAACCCAATTCTCACAAATGCGCCCAACTAAGGGAGTTCACTTGGTAGTGGATTCAAGCAAGATCAAGGTTTCACAACCAGTTTACTTTGACACAGGTTTGGGTGATGGCCGTATGGTCTTTGTTCTCCCACGTGAAAACAAGACTTACTTTGGTACAACCGATACAGACTACACAGGTGATTTGGAACATCCAAAAGTAACTCAGGAAGATGTGGATTATCTACTTGGCATTGTCAACAACCGCTTCCCAGAAGCCAACATTACCATTGATGATATTGAAAGTAGCTGGGCAGGTCTTCGTCCATTGATCGCAGGCAATAGCGCTTCTGACTACAATGGAGGAAATAACGGTACAATCAGTGATGAAAGCTTTAACAACTTGATTGCGACTGTTGAATCTTATCTCTCTAAAGAAAAAACGCGTGAAGATGTTGAGTCTGCTGTCAGCAAGCTTGAAAGCAGTACCTCTGAGAAGCATTTGGATCCATCTGCAGTTTCACGTGGTTCGAGCTTGGACCGAGATGACAATGGCCTCTTGACCCTTGCTGGTGGTAAAATCACAGACTACCGTAAGATGGCTGAAGGAGCTATGGAGCGCGTGGTTGACATCCTCAAAGCAGAATTTGACCGTAGCTTTAAACTGATCAATTCTAAGACTTACCCTGTTTCAGGTGGGGAATTGAACCCAGCAAATGTTGATTCAGAAATCGAAGCCTTTGCGCAACTTGGAGTGTCACGTGGATTGGATAGCAAGGAAGCTCACTATCTCGCAAATCTCTATGGTTCAAATGTACCGAAAGTCTTTGCCCTTGCTCATAGTTTAGAACAAGCACCAGGACTCAGCTTGGCAGATACTTTATCACTTCACTATGCAATGCGCAATGAGTTGGCTCTTAGCCCAGTTGACTTCCTCCTTCGTCGTACCAACCACATGCTCTTTATGCGTGATAGTTTGGATAGCATCGTTGAGCCAGTTTTAGATGAAATGGGACGATTCTATGACTGGACAGAAGACGAGAAAGCAACTTACCGTGCGGATGTTGAAGCAGCCCTTGCTAACAACGATCTAGCGGAATTGAAAAATTAAGAAAAACTAGAAGAGAGGGAGACAAGCCTTCCTTGCCTTCCCTCTCCTTCTTTAAAATGGAGACAACGATATGATGAAAGAATTATTTGGAGAATTTTTGGGGACTTTAATCCTGATTCTTCTAGGAAATGGTGTTGTTGCAGGTGTGGTTCTTCCTAAAACCAAGAGCAACAATGCAGGTTGGATTGTGATTACTATGGGTTGGGGAATTGCTGTAGCCGTTGCGGCTTTTGTATCTGGCACGCTCAGCCCAGCCCACCTAAATCCAGCTGTAACGTTTGCGATGGCCTTAAAAGGAACGCTCTCTTGGGCTTCCGTTTTCCCATACATCCTAGCTCAGTTCGCAGGGGCTATGCTGGGTCAGATTTTGGTTTGGTTGCAATTCAAACCGCATTATGAGGCAGAAGAAAATGCAGGCAATATCCTGGCAACCTTCAGTACTGGACCAGCTATAAAAGATACTGTATCAAACTTGATTAGTGAAATCCTTGGCACCTTTGTATTGGTATTGACAATCTTTGCTTTGGGACTTTATGACCTTCAAGCAGGAATCGGAACCTTCGCAGTGGGAACTTTGATTGTCGGTATCGTTCTATCACTAGGTGGGACAACAGGTTCTGCCTTGAACCCTGCGCGTGACCTTGGACCTCGTATCATGCATAGCATTTTGCCAATTTCAAACAAGGGAGACGGAGACTGGTCTTACGCTTGGATTCCAGTTGTGGGACCTGTTATCGGTGCAGCCTTGGCCGTGCTTGTATTCTCGCTTTTCTAATCTAGAAAACAATTATGTTGAAAAGCTTGAGATGAAAATCTCAGGCTTTTTCATGTAAAAACCATCACTTTTGTTTTCTGCTATTTTATGCTAAAATATTAAAAATCAAATTTTAATTCCAAAGTTGGCAACTAAGATAGGAGAGCTATATGTCTAATTCATTTATCAAGTTGTTAGTCTCTCAATTGTTTGCAAATTTAGCAGATATTTTCTTTAGAGTAACAATCATTGCTAACATATACATTATTTCAAAATCAGTAATTGCCACGTCACTAGTTCCCATTTTAATAGGGATATCCTCTTTTGTTGCGAGTCTTTTAGTTCCTTTAGTTACTAAAAGGATAGCGCTAAATAGGGTTTTATCTTTATCCCAATTTGGAAAGACTATATTATTAACGATACTGGTAGGAATGTTTACCGTAATGCAATCCGTAGCGCCTTTGGTAACCTATCTATTTGTTGTGGCAATTTCAATATTAGATGGTTTTGCAGCACCTGTTTCCTATGCTATTGTGCCACGCTATGCGACCGATTTGGGTAAGGCTAATTCAGCCTTGTCAATGAGTGGTGAAGCTGTTCAATTGGTGGGTTGGGGATTAGGTGGACTCTTATTTGCAACAATTGGTCTGTTACCTACCACGTTTATCATTTTAATATTGTATATCATTTCTAGCTTTCTGATGTTATTTCTTCCTAACGCTGAAGTGGAGGTGTTAGAGTCAGAAACTAATCTTGAAATTTTGCTCAGAGGTTGGAAGTTAGTTGCTAGAGATCCTAGATTAAGACTTTTTGTATCAGCAAATTTATTTGAAATTTTCTCAAATACGATTTGGGTTTCGTCTATCATACTTGTCTTTGTAACTGAGTTATTAAATGAAACGGAAAGTTACTGGGGATATTCTAATACAGCATACTCTATTGGTATTATAATTAGTGGCTTAATTGCTTTTCGGCTATCTGAAAAGTTTCTTGCTTCTAAATGGGAAAGTATTCTTTTTTCTCTTATAGCCATGGCAATAGTGACGCTGACTATTCTATTTTTGCCAAATGCACAGATGTTTTTAGTATTTTCAGCTTTAGTTGGTATGTTATCGCAGCTAAAAGAAGTTCCTGAAAGTGTATTTCTTCAGGAAACAGTAGAGGAAAATAACTTGGTTAATGTCTATTCCGTTCTGGAAGTGATTTCGACACTAGCATTTTCAGTATTTGTTTTGCTAATGAGCTATATTACTGAGAGTTTTGGTATTAGTATCAGTTTTTGGATATCGGCCATTTGTCTGGTGATAGAAGCTATTTTAATTTATATCAGACGAGATTATTTTAAATGAGAGACTAGTTAAAAAGTCTTTAAAAATCAGAAAATCGCATAGTATCAGGTGTTGAAAAAACTTGATATCGTGCGTTTTATTATGGGAAGATTTCCTTCATTTTCTCATGAAATGGAGTTTTGAAACAGTATCACTCTACTTGAAATATACATAGAAAAAGCGCATAACCCTTAAAATAAGCTGAAATCTAGTGAAAATGTACGGTAAACAATTGAAAAACTAGCCTATAAAGTGGTACAATGGTAGAAAAATACTATAGTAAGAGTCTATCTTATTTAGCAAAAATTACAGAAATGAATGGTTTTTCTTGATGAAACAGAGAAAAGAATTGTACCTCTTTCTTGGTCGGACAGCCTTGTATTTTCTTATCTTTCTGGGGCTGCTTTACTTCTTTAGCTATCTTGGTCAGGGTCAAGGAAGCTTTATCTATAATGAATTTTAACTTGAAGGAGAATCCCTATTGTGTCAAATAAACCAATAGTAGATATGATTGAAACCATTGAGCATTTTGCTCAGACACAGCCTAGCTATCCTGTTTACAATGTTTTGGGGCAGGAACATACTTATGGAGATTTGAAGGCTGATTCAGATAGTTTGGCTGCAGCCATTGACCAACTAGGCTTGCCTGAGAAGTCTCCTGTAGTTGTTTTTGGTGGCCAAGAATATGAAATGTTGGCAACCTTTGTTGCTCTGACTAAGTCAGGCCATGCCTACATTCCCATTGATAGCCATTCGGCTTTGGAGCGAGTTTCAGCTATTTTAGAAGTAGCAGAGCCAAGCTTGATTATTGCCATCTCAGACTTCCCATTGGAACAGGTTTCTACGCCAATGATGACTCTAGCTCAGGTTCAAGAAGCCTTTGCTCAAGGGACTAGTTATGAGATTACGCATCCAGTCAAGGGTGATGATAACTACTACATTATCTTTACTTCTGGTACGACTGGTAAGCCTAAAGGAGTGCAGATTTCCCATGATAACCTCCTCAGCTTTACCAATTGGATGATTACGGATAAGGAATTTGCGACGCCAAGTCGTCCGCAAATGCTGGCTCAGCCACCTTATTCATTTGACCTGTCCGTCATGTACTGGGCGCCAACCTTGGCACTTGGTGGTACGCTTTTTGCTCTTCCTTCAGCCATCACTCAGGACTTTAAGCAACTTTTTGCGACCATCTTTTCATTGCCAATCGCTATCTGGACATCAACGCCTTCTTTTGCGGATATGGCCATGTTATCAGAAGACTTCAACAGCGAGAAAATGCCAGGTATCACGCATTTTTACTTTGATGGCGAAGAATTGACGGTCAAAACGGCTCAAAAACTACGTGAGCGTTTCCCCAATGCCCATATTATCAATGCCTACGGGCCAACAGAAGCGACAGTAGCCCTGTCAGCAGTTGCCGTGACAGACGAGATGTTGGCGACTCTCAAACGCTTACCAATCGGCTATACCAAGGCTGATTCTCCAACCTTTATCATTGATGAGAATGGCAAGAAACTGCCAAATGGTGAACAGGGAGAAATCATTGTTTCTGGGCCAGCTGTTTCAAAAGGTTATATGAACAATCCTGAAAAAACAGCAGAAGCCTTCTTTGAGTTTGAAGGTCTGCCAGCCTATCACACAGGCGATGTGGGAACCATGACAGATGAGGGCTTGCTTCTCTACGGTGGCCGCATGGACTTCCAGATTAAATTCAACGGTTACCGCATTGAGTTAGAAGATGTCTCTCAAAATCTCAACAAGTCTCGTTTTATAGAGTCTGCTGTCGCAGTTCCACGTTATAACAAGGACCACAAGGTGCAAAATCTATTGGCCTATGTCATCTTAAAAGACGGTGTTCGTGAGCAGTTTGAACGTGATATCGATATTACCAAGGCCATTAAGGAAGACTTGACAGATATCATGATGTCCTACATGATGCCGTCTAAATTTCTTTATCGAGACAGTTTGCCACTGACTCCAAATGGAAAGATTGACATCAAAGGATTGATTAACGAGGTGAATAAGAGATGATGGAGTTCTTTCAACAGCTTCCTCATTTAGAGCCATACGGCAATCCTCAGTATTTTGTCTATGTGATTGCTGCAACCTTGCCCATCTTTATCGGTCTCTTTTTCAAGAAACGCTTTGCCTGGTATGAAGTGCTGGTTAGCCTCTTCTTTATCGTCACCATGTTGGTAGGTGGGAAGACCAATCAATTGGCTGCCTTGGGTATTTACCTGTGCTGGGAAATATTGCTCGTACTCTTCTACAAGCATTATCGAAAAAGCAAGGATGGCAAGTGGGCCTTCTACCTAGTTAGTTTTCTGTCCCTCCTTCCGATTATCTTTGTCAAGGTGCAGCCGGCTATCAATGGAACGCAGTCTTTGCTTGGGTTTTTGGGTATTTCTTACCTGACCTTTCGTTCGGTTGGGATTATCATCGAGCTGAGAGATGGAGTGATTAAGGATTTTACCCTCTGGGAATTCCTCCGTTTTCTTCTCTTCATGCCGACTTTTTCAAGTGGTCCAATCGATCGCTTTAAGCGTTTTAATGAAAATTATCAGACCATTCCTGAGCGGGATGAGTTGATGGATATGCTGGAAGAATCCGTTCGCTATATCATGTGGGGATTTTTGTACAAGTTTATCCTGGCTCATGTTTTAGGAGAAACTTTACTACCTCCTCTGAAGAATCTAGCCCTGCAGTCAGGTGGCTTCTTTAACCCCTATGCCTTGGCAGTTATGTATACCTTTGGTTTGGAGCTTTTCTTTGATTTTGCAGGTTACTCTATGTTTGCCTTGGCTATCTCAAACTTAATGGGAATCCGTAGCCCCATCAACTTTAATAAGCCTTTTTTATCAAGGGATTTAAAAGAGTTTTGGAATCGTTGGCATATGAGCCTTTCTTTCTGGTTCCGTGACTTTGTCTTTATGCGAATGGTGATGGTGTTGACCAGAAAGAAGGTCTTTAAGAATCGTAATGTAACCTCAAGCGTGGCCTATATTGTAAATATGCTGATTATGGGATTTTGGCACGGTGTGACCTGGTACTACATCGCCTATGGACTCTTTCATGGGATTGGACTGGTTATCAATGACGCTTGGATTCGTAAGAAAAAAACGCTCAATAAGGAACGGAAAAAAGCAGGGAAGGCTGCTCTACCTGAGAATCGCTGGATTCAGTTGCTTGGCATGGTTGTCACCTTCCATGTCGTCATGCTGTCATTCTTAATCTTTTCTGGATTTTTGAATGATTTATGGTTTAAAAAATAAAGGAAATAAAATATGGATATCAAATCAGAAGTTATCGAAATTATTGATGAGTTGTTTATGGAAGATGTCTCTGACATGATGGATGAAGATCTTTTTGATGCAGGTGTCTTGGATAGTATGGGAACGGTTGAGTTGATTGTGGAGATTGAAAACCGTTTTGACATTCGTGTCCCTGTAACAGAGTTTGGTCGCGACGACTGGAATACAGCTAATAAAATCATAGCTGGTATTGTGGAGCTACAAAATGCTTAAACGCTTATGGAAGATCTTCGGACCGGTCTTGATAGCTGGTTTGTTGGTTTGTCTGCTTATCTTTTTCTATCCTGCTGAGATGCGCCATGATCTGGGAGCTGAAAAGCGTTCGGCGGTGGCTACTACCATTGAAAGTTTTAAGGAGCGGAGTCAAAAGGTCAGAGTCTTATCTGATCCAAATATGCGTTTTGTTCCCTTCTTTGGCTCCAGTGAATGGCTTCGTTTTGACGGTGCCCATCCTGCGGTATTGGCTGAGAAATACAATCGCTCCTACCGTCCTTATCTTTTAGGACAGAGGGGAGCTGCCTCGCTCAATCAGTATTTTGGGATGCAACAGATGTTGCCACAACTGGAGAATAAACAAGTTGTATATGTTATCTCACCTCAGTGGTTCAGTAAAAATGGCTATGAGCCAGCAGCATTTCAGCAGTATTTTAATGGAGACCAGTTGACCAGTTTTCTGGAACATCAATCTGGGGATCAGGCTAGTCAATATGCAGCGACTCGCTTACTACAGCAGTTCCCAAATGTAGCTATGAAGGACATGGTTCAGAAGTTGGCAAGTAAAGAAGAATTGTCGTCTGCAGACAATGAAATGATTGAATTATTAGCTCGGTTTAATGAACGCCAAGCTTCCTTTTTTGGTCAGTTTTCAGTTAGAGGCTATGTCAATTATGATAAGCATGTAGTTAAGTATTTAAAGACCTTGCCAGACCAGTTTTCTTATCAAGCTATAGAAGATGTTGTTAAAGCAGATGCAGAAAAGAATACTTCTAATAATGATCTGGGAATGGAGAATTATTTCTATAATACGCAGATTAAGAAGGATTTGAAGAAATTAAAGGATTCTCAGAAAAACTTTACCTATCTCAAGTCGCCAGAATATAATGACTTGCAGTTGGTTTTAACACAGTTTTCTAAATCCAAGGTAAACCCGATTTTTATCATTCCACCTGTTAATAAAAAATGGATGGACTACGCTGGTTTACGAGAAGATATGTACCAACAAACGGTGCAGAAGATTCGCTACCAGTTAGAAAGTCAAGGGTTTACCAATATAGCAGATTTTTCTAAGGACGGTGGGGAAGCTTTCTTTATGAAGGATACCATTCACCTTGGTTGGTTGGGTTGGTTGGCTTTTGACAAGGCAGTTGATCCTTTCCTATCCAATCCTACACCAGCACCGACTTACCATCTAAATGAGCGCTTTTTCAGCAAAGATTGGGCGACATACGATGGAGATGTCAAGGAATTTCAATAGATAGATTTAAAGGACACTCTAGACCTCAGATTGTGTATCTGACTTCTAGAGTTTTTTTATTTCAGATTTTTAGTTCATTTTACATCGTTTTAAATATTTTCGTTTTCTTTATTAAAAGAATTATCAGACACTAGAAATCTAAGATTTGTTGGAGTTGTGTATCTAGTATTAATTTGACTGTTCTTCTGTTGGATAGTGGCCACATCATATGCTATAATTTTAGGTAATAGATGTTTAGATCCAAATGAATACATTGGTAAGAATTTTATAAGGAGTTAAATTTGAAAAATATAATATTTTGCACATCTCCGTTTCAAGTGTTAGTTGCTAGAGAAGTAGCTAAAGTTGTCTCGGAAAATTTTATCGGGATTTATTTAAAAATGTCAGAAGACAAGAGACAGCTTAACTATGCTAAACAGATGGAAGATTTCTGTGAGGAAGTTTTTGTACTTGAGGGAAGAAATATTCTGGAAAAGGTGCATACTTTTTTACGAGATAAAGAAATTAAAAACTTATATTTAGCTAGTTTAGATAATCCTATTGCACTAACTATTTTTAATCCAGATAGCATGAATTTGTATACTTTTGATGATGGTAGTACTTCAGTTGTTCCGCTTAATATGTATACGCAAAATCTAGATAGGCTTATAGAACATACAAATTTCACCTTGAGTGATATCATGTCTTATTCAAAGAAACATTATACAGTATTTAAAGAGTGCATTCTTTTCCCGAAAGAAAAGCAGGAAATCTTGAACTTTTCGACAGAGCCTAAAGGGTTCCAGAGAGCCAAAAATGGCAAGAAGATTACTGTGTTTCTAGGTCAAGCGCTCGGATCTCCTTTTGATTTGGGAGATATTGAACTAAGCAAGCGATTGACAGGAAAAATACTTTCTGGACTCGATTCTGTCAGATACTATCCTCATCCGAGAGTAGGATTGGATTTAAACACAGCTGACAAAGTGGAATCTGATTTGTGTTTTGAAGAAGAAATCTATCTTTTGTTAGAAAAGTATGAGTTTGTTGATGTACATGGCTTTTATTCAACTTCTCTTTTGTTGATAAAAGATATCGAAGGTGTCTCTGTGCATGGTTATCGTACCTTCTTAACAACGCACGAATCAGATGCTTTTCAAAAATTGGGAGTTCCTTATCAAAATGTGTCCCAATCGGACACACTTGTTGATATTGTCATGCCTGTCTATAATGGCGCTGGAACCATTAGCCAAACGATTGATTCTGTCTTGAATCAAACTCACCAAGCCTTTCGTCTGCTAATTATCGATGATGGTTCGACAGATCATACTGAGGAGGTTTGTCAAGCTTATCTAGCGGACCAACGTATCCAGTATGTGAAAAACAACCATCAAGGGATTTCAAAAAGTTTGAATGATGGGGTAAGGATATCCCAAACGGATTATGTGGCAAGGCAAGATTCAGATGATATTTGGATGCCTTGGCATCTAGATCTTCTATTGCATGAATTGGAAACGAATCCTCAATTGGATATTATTGGAGCTAAAGTCATTGTAGAGGAAGATGAGATAACGAATAAAATAAAGCGAAATAATTATAATCATTTATTTGGAGAACAGTTATGGCTAGAGCTTGCCTATAGAAATGTATTTAATCATTCAACAGTTATTTTTAAGCGTGCCGCCTATGAGGAAGCAGGAGGGTATGATGAGCACTGTGATGGGTTTGAAGACTGGCATTTGTGGTCTCGTATGGTGACAAAGGATAATGCCTTGGTTTTAAATATCGTGACGACCTGTTATCGTCTGTCAGAGAGACATAAACGAGGTATGGCCTTCCGTGCAAGATTGGCTAGAAGTCGTGGTTTGAGATTAGAAGATGTTTTAGAATAGATAATGGTGAAAGTATTTACAATCAAAGAAGGAGTTCCTGTAAGCTCTTATGGTTTTGAAAGAAGTCAATTGGCTCGTCAAGAAATTTTTAAAAGTTTGCAAGTAGAACAAGAGCTTGTTTTAACAAATTTAGAAAATTTTGTTCCAAATTTTGTGGAAACACTAGAAAATCTCGGATTTGAGAATTTTTATCATGTGATTTTTGAACAATCTGACTTGGCTAGAAACAAACCGAGTGTCAAAAAAGATTTTTTAGATGAATTAAAGGATGTCCATAAAATAGAGTACACGAAAGAAGGATATGTAGGTCTTGTTTACTATCAAGCAGGATATGTTGAATGTTACACCTCTCAACTACTCTATCGCTATGATTATCTAGAGAAACAGTTTACTCTTTATGATAGTAAAGGAGAACTACTGAAGGGTGATGTGAGCGAAAATTATCACCGCTATCACAATCTAAGGAGTGGTGAGACCTATACTCAATGGCAATTGGTGAATCTTTATTTGGCAGAACATTCAAGTCAAGAAGATAGATTTGTCATTGATATGATCAATGAGTATCCACTGCAGTTAAGGAAATTTTTCCAAAATACGGGAAGAAAGCTATTTGCTTACACTCATTATAATATTCTCGATCCTATGATGAAGTTTGTGTTACAAACCTGGTGTAGGAATATAGTAGCTAGTCCTGTTTTAGAGCAGATGTTAGGTAAAGAGAAGGTTCAGTTTTTACCCCCGATGTTTGTGGATAGAGTTTTGGAAAAAGAATATACAAGAGTCACCGATTGGTGTATTGTTGGGAATATGACCTTTATTAAACGTTGTGCATGGGCAATTGAGGCTTTTAGGCAAGTTCCTGATAGCCAGTTAACAATTTATGGGAATTTACCTGATGGCTATAAAAAAGAAGATTTACCGCCTAATGTGCATTATGCAGGTTTTCTGGAAAAAGTTCCTTATGAAAAGCACCAAGGTTATATCTCTTGCTCAATGAGTGAATGTTTTGCGAATGCGGCTGTGGAAGCTTCTTCTATGGGCTTGGTTTGCCTCTTGTCAGATACAGATTTGGCACATAGATATTATGCGAGTAGAGATATAAATATTAAACGATTTAAAGATGTTGGAGAATTAATTATCTTAGTGAAGGCTCATCAAAAAGAAGGAGATTATCCCTCTTCAACATTCTCAAAAGACTATCAAAAATTTGATATTTTAGAGTTATATAAGCGTGTATTATTCATATAAAGTGATATAATAGATAGTATGATTATGGAAACAGTTTCATAATTCATAGTTTGGTACTTAATAGTATTCAGGTCTTAATTTTAGGAAGGTGCAGTTTTATGTTTGCAAAAGATAAGCGAGAGAAATTTTCTCTTCGTAAGTACAAAGATGGTCGAACTGATTCTAAGTTAATCGGGGCAACGATTTTGGCCACAGGTGTGGCTTTAGCTGTTGGTGCAAGTCCAGTAGCTGCTGCTGTTACATCTAATGGTGGTGATAGTGTAACTTTAGTGAGTGATACATCGAAAGTAGCTTCGACAGAAGCCACAACGTTTACTGATGACAGTGATGCGTCTAAAACTGTAAAAGTTGATGCGGTATTAGCTAAAGATACGCCAGAACCAACAAAAGCCAACAACCATACAGGTGATGCTGATGGAAGTGATGTATTAAACTTTAAATCAGAGGCAACGGTTAATTACAAGCTTGATTCTGATAAATCAGACTTAAAACCTGCAGAAACAGTAAAGACAGGAGAAGGTTCAGTTACAACTCCTTACGATAAAAAAGGTCTTTCTTACGACACAGATGGAAAAGACTACCGTGAATCAACTGTTACTAAAACAGGTGACGCTGTTACAGAAGCTACTGGTAAAAAAGATACAGTAGAAGCCAACAACAAAGTTTACGAATACGTACGTTCTGAAGTCGAAAATGCGGATAAAGCAACTTATGACAAAACAAACTTCAACAACATCGAAGCAAGAGTATCGCCAGAAGGAATGCACAATAAGCTAGGTGAGATTGACTATACTAAAACAAAAGGGAAAGTCTATCTAGTAGAAGAAACAGCTGACGGGCAATACGGTAAGTATGTTGTAGCTGAAAATGGAGTATCTAGTGACGAGGATGCTGCAACTCAGTGGAAAAACGGTCAAGCAGATGCCAAAGAATTTACGAAAGAAAACGTAACGCTAGAAGAAGGGGATACAGTTCTTGTTCTTGATAAAGATACGTACGCTATTGGAGCAGGTAAAGAAGTTAAGGTAACTAAAAAAGGTATTGTTACTTATGAAACTGTTAATTCACGTACAGATACGTACGTTTTAGCTAAAAATGACTACAATTCTTATCGTACAGAAGATTATTCTAATGATGTAGGCGACTATGCTAAGTATAGAAGACCAGGTGCGGATGGGATTTTTGGAACAGCTGATGATATTGTTGAAGCACCGCGCTCGAATCCAACCTATGGGTTTGCGGGAATTGAAAACTTCAATGGACCACATGTCTATAATCCAGAAACAAGAGAAGAATACGCTCCAGGAAAAATAGATGCAGCCCACTCTTCATTAAAAGATGTTTTGAAAAACTATGCCCTAGCTAATTACAAAGCCTTAGATTATTTAGAAAAAGTGGCTGTAGGAGAAGAGAACAAGGCGAAAGTCCAAGCAGCTAGAACACGTTTGGATAATCATCTGAAAGAATTAGAAGATAAAATCCAAGATGGAACGGTTGAAATTGGATTATTAGAAAAGAAATCTGGAACTACTGGAACTCTTGTAGAGCATGCTCCGCTTGATGATAATTTATTCCCACAAGAGACAAAGTTAAGTGAGTATTTAAAATTTTTACCTGATGCATTAGGTCGTTTAAGTTTCACAAATGTAACTTCAAAAACAGAGGATACAGCTGGAGTACATAAAAAAATCACAACAACAACAGAGTATTCTTTTGAACCAGAATATTCTGATGCTAATATTCAAGGACATAGTGAAGTTGTTACAGAGGAATATCCTATTTATAATGGCATACCTGAAGTAGATTTTACTGAAGATCCTAAGACAGAAGAAAAAACTACAAGCACAATACTCAAAAAAGGAACCATTACAATCTCTCAAGACGGTAAGATTACAGTATCAGGAGATAGCACAGTCGATGATGATTTTAATACAGCTGCCACATCAATTGGAAACAATAAATATATCATCGATCGTGAAGTAGGAACAAGAACGCAAGTAACGACAACCCCTACAACAGAGTACAATACAAAAGAAATCATCACACCAGTACGTGCTTACAAAGTAATGGGTGAAGCAAAACCAGTAGTTACACATTACTACAACTTGAAGATTACAAAAGAAGAAGCGGGAGAAGCAACAGCTACTAAACAAGGTAGTGTCGTTATCAAGTATGTAACAACTGATGGAAAACAATTAAAATCAGAAACTGACAAAGATAATGTAACGCTTGAAACAAAAACTATCGTAAGCCTATATTCTGGTGAAACAAAAGTAGATGAACGTACTGATGTTAAACCAGTTGAACAAAACTACGACACAACTCCAAAACAATATCCAACCTTAGTAGATGCGGATACTGGATTCACATACGAGTATGTAGGTCTAAAACAAGGTTCTCCAGCTGCTAGTGGTAAAGTCGTGGAAGGAACTACAGAAGTTGTTTACGAATACCGTCTAGTAAGTGAAGAAGAGAAAACCCCGTCTAAATCAGAAGTTACAAAAACAGGTTCTGTTGATGTGAAACACGTTGTGATCAACGAAGATGGAACGTTAAAAACATTAAAAGAAACAGAAGTGGTGAAAAACAATGTTCCTTTAGAGTATGAAGATACGTACGTAACTTACTCAAAAGGTGTAAAAGTATCTGAACGTAAAGAAAAACGCGCAGTTACTGAAAAATACGACACTACTGATAAACAATACCCAACGCTAAAAGATGAAGCTACAGGGTTAGTCTATAAATATGTAGGACCAACATCTGACTCAGCTCCAGCAACAGGAGACGTAACTGAAGGTGAAAAACACGTTATCTACAGCTATGTGTTAGATAAAAAAGAAGATGCAACTCCGACTGTAACTGAAGCTAAAGGTTCAGTAGTTGTTAAGTACGTTGATGCTGATGGTAATGAAATCAAAGATTCTGCGAATGTAGTGACGGATGCAGTTGTTAAAACAACGAAAACATACGCTACTAAGTCAGGAGAGGTTGTACTTTCAACACGTGATGAAGTAACAGAAAATGATGTAAACTACAATACTGTTGAAAAGAAAGTTGATACAATCACTAAAGATGGTAAGAAATATGTCTTCCGTGGAGTGTATGAAGTTTCTGATAAGTATAACAACGTATTAGAAGAAACAGGTAAGGTGAAAGAAGGAACTACAACAGTTGTATACCAATACGATTACGTTATTCCAGTAGATCCAACTAAGCCTAATGAAGGTGATAATAATCCTCCAAAACCAGAGGATAAGATTCCTAATGACCCACAAAACCGTTCATACAAAGACTTAGGTCTCTTAAAAGAAGTCAAACGTGATATCACTTATGTTTACGAAAATGGACCAAAAGCAGGCCAAGAAGCTAGTGCACCTGTTAACCAAAATGCACGCTTCACAAGAACTGCAGAGATCAACAGTAGAACTGGTGAAGTGGTCTACACAAGTGAGTGGACAAAAGAACAAAAACTTGCAGAAGTAGTATCACCAAAAATCGATAAATATGCAGTTGATAAAGAAAAAGTAGCAGAATTACCTGTAACACACGAATCTAGTGATAGTAGTGAAGTTGTTAAATATCGTGAAAATCCCGAAATTATCGAACATGATGAAGCAAAAGATAAAAAAGGATCTGTAGTTGTTAAGTATGTTGATGGTCAAGGAAATGAAATCGGTGAAGCGGTAACTGTTAAAGATAATGTTATTGTTGAAAAAGCAATGACAAAAGTTTACGCAGATCGTGAAGAGACTACATATACAGCAACAAATGAAGAATACAGCACTGTAGCGAACCGTAAAGATGTTATCGAAGCTAATGGTAAGAAATACAAATACAGTGGTGTATATGAAGTTTCTGATAAATACAACAATGTATTAGAAGAAACAGGTAGGGTGAAAGAAGGGACTACGACAGTTGTATACCAATATGACTACATTATTCCAGTAGATCCAACGAAGCCTAACAATGGAGAACAAAATCCTCCAAAACCAGAGGATAAAATTCCTAACGATCCAAAAGGTCGTACCTACAAAGATCTAGGTCTACTAACAGAAGTGAAACGTAACATTACTTATGTTTATGAAAATGGACCAAAAGCAGGTCAGGAAGCAAGTGCGCCAGTTGAACAAACTGCTCGCTTTACAAGAACTGCAGAAATCAACAGTAGAACAGGTGAAGTAGTATACACAAGCGAGTGGACTAAAGAACAAAAACTTGCTGAAGTAGCATCGCCAGAAATCAAAGATTACACTGTGGATAAAGCTAAGGTAGATGAATTAGCTGTAACACATGAATCTAAAGATTCAGCGGTTGTTGTTAAGTATTCTCAAAATAAACCAAACAGTGTACGTGATTACGCAAAAGACAAAAAAGGAACAGTTATCGTTAAATTCGTAGATATTAATGAAAACTTCCTTGCGGATGATGTAGTAGCTAAGAACAATGTCATTGTAGCTGAAGCGACAACTATAACTACTGGTGATAAAGAAGAAACGACTTACAAAGCTACAGGAGAAGAGTATGCTGTGACAGCTCCTGAGACTATCGAGGTAGATGGAGTAACATTCAAACTTAAACGTGTTTTTCCAGCTGGTGATAAATTCAAAAATACTGTAGAGGAAAAAGGTTTAGTTAAAGAAGGAGTAACTACAATTGTTTACCAATATGTAATGCAAATTGATGCTCCAAAAGTTGAAGTGCCAGAATTTGAAGGTGGAGTAGTTCCGTTAGATCCGCCAACTGTGGAGATTCCAGAGCTGAAGATTCCTGAAGAACCAAAACCACAGCCAGAGCCAAATCCAATTCCGACTCCAGCTCCTGCACCTACACCACAACCAGCTCCAACACCTCAACGAAACGAGACTCCAAAACCACCTGTACCTGTGGCGGAAGATTCGGGAACACCGGAAGTTCCAAACAGACCAGTACCTTCAAATTACAATCCGGATGGGAACACTTATCCAGCTCCATCAACTGAGGTAACTCAATTGCCAAATACTGGTACGGAATCGAACGCAGCCTTGGCAGCATTCGGATTTGTTGGAATTTTGAGTGGTCTAAGTATCGTTCTTCGTAAGAAGGATAATGAGTAAAATTTGTTCAAAATTTTAATGAGTTTCTAGTTATAGATTGCTAGACCTCTTGAGTGAGGTAAGGTATGTATTTGGAGAAGGCTTAGACCTTCTCCATTTTATATATAATTAGAAGAAAAAGAGTTGTGTCTTCTAAAATAGATTCAGATGATGGGCAACTTATGATGGAGATGTCAAGGAATTTCAATAGATAATAGTATGGAAGAGTTCAAGAATGAAACTGGTTTTCACGTTTTTTCTTGACTCTTTTTTTGGTTGTGATATAATTAACCAGTAAATAATTCTTCAAAGAATAGTATTTTCTCTTAAAAAAGAGAAGTCCAAAAGGAAAGGAGTCAGATATGAGACAGCTAGCGAAGGATATCGATGCCTTTTTGAATGAGGTGATTTTGCAGGCGGAAAACCAGCATGAAATCCTAATAGGTCATTGCACTAGCGAGGTAGCTCTAACCAATACTCAGGAGCATATCCTCATGCTATTGTCAGAGGAATCTTTAACCAATTCAGAGTTGGCCCGTCGTCTCAATGTCAGTCAGGCGGCAGTTACCAAGGCTATTAAGTCTTTGGTCAAGGAAGGAATGTTGGAGACATCTAAAGATCCTAAGGATGCGCGTGTGATTTTTTATCAATTGACTGACTTGGCTCGTCCAATTGCTGAGGAGCACCATCATCACCATGAGCATACGCTTTTAACCTATGAACAAGTGGCGACTCAGTTTACTCCAAATGAACAAAAAGTGATTCAGCGGTTTTTGACTGCTTTAGTAGGAGAAATCAAATAATGAGATATATTACGGTAGAGGATTTGTCCTTCTATTATGATAAGGAGCCTGTTCTTGAACATATCAATTATAGTGTTGATAGTGGGGAATTTGTTACCTTGACAGGGGAAAATGGAGCGGCTAAGACGACACTGATCAAGGCCAGTCTTGGGATTCTTCAACCACGCATTGGTAAGGTGACCATTTCAAAGACAAATACCCAGGGTAAGAAATTGAGAATAGCTTATCTACCTCAACAGATTGCCAGTTTTAACGCTGGTTTTCCAAGTACGGTTTATGAATTTGTCAAGTCGGGACGCTACCCACGAAAGGGTTGGTTCCGTCGTTTAAATGCTCATGATGAGGAGCATATCAAGGCCAGTCTGGATTCAGTTGGCATGTGGGAGCACAGAGACAAACGCTTGGGTTCTCTTTCTGGGGGGCAAAAGCAACGGGCGGTAATCGCGCGTATGTTTGCTTCTGACCCTGATGTATTTATCCTAGATGAGCCGACAACAGGAATGGATGCAGGAAGTAAAAATGAATTTTACGAACTCATGCACCACAGCGCCCATCATCATGGCAAGGCTGTTTTGATGATTACCCATGACCCTGAAGAAGTTAAGGATTATGCGGATCGCAATATTCATCTAGTCCGTAACCAAGACTCGCCATGGCGTTGTTTCAATGTTCATGAGAATGATCAGGAGGTGGGCCATGCTTAGTTTATTATCTTATGACTTTATGCAGCGTGCCTTTCTGGCCGTTATTGCCATGAGTCTTTTCTCGCCGGTATTGGGAACCTTCCTTATCTTGCGCCGTCAGAGTTTGATGAGTGATACCCTCAGCCACGTCTCGCTTTCAGGTGTAGCCTTTGGTCTGGTACTAGGGATTTCTCCGACTATTTCCACTATTGCTATTGTCTTGATTGCGGCGGTCTTTTTGGAGTATCTCCGTACGGTTTACAAGAGCTTTATGGAAATCGGGACAGCTATCCTCATGTCGACAGGTCTGGCTGTTTCTCTGATTGTCATGAGTAAGGGTAAAAGCTCGAGTTCAATGAGTTTGGACCAGTATCTTTTTGGTTCAATCGTGACTATCAGCGAAGAGCAGGTTATTTCCCTCTTTGTCATTGCGGCGGTTGTTTTGATTTTGACCTTCCTCTTCCTTCGTCCGATGTACATTTTGACCTTTGATGAGGATACGGCCTTTGTGGATGGCTTGCCAGTTCGTACCATGTCCATTCTTTTTAACATGGTGACGGGGGTGGCCATTGCCCTTATGATTCCTGCTGCAGGAGCTCTTCTGGTATCGACCATTATGGTCTTGCCAGCTAGTATTGCCCTTCGTCTAGGGAAAAACTTTAAATCGGTTATGCTGCTTGCCAGTGCTATTGGATTTTTGGGAATGGTAGCAGGACTTTACATTTCCTACTATGCAGAAACACCTGCAAGTGCAAGTATTACCATTATTTTTGTAACTGTCTTTTTACTCATTAGTTTAGTGAGACGTTTTATCAAATAGGAGACTAACGTGAAAAAAATTAGCTTATTGTTCGCCAGTCTATGTGCCTTGTTTTTAGTGGCTTGTTCCAATCAAAAGCAGGCAGATGGCAAACTAAATATTGTGACAACCTTTTACCCTGTCTATGAATTTACCAAGCAAGTCGCAGGAGATACTGCTAATGTAGAACTCCTAATCGGTGCAGGGACAGAACCCCATGAATATGAACCGTCTGCCAAGGCAGTTGCCAAAATCCAAGATGCAGATACCTTCGTTTATGAAAATGAAAACATGGAAACATGGGTTCCTAAATTGCTAGATACCTTGGATAAGAAAAAGGTGAAAACCATCAAGGCGACAGGTGATATGTTGCTTTTGCCAGGTGGTGAGGAAGAAGAGGGAGACCATGACCATAGCGAAGAAAGCCATCACCATGAGTACGATCCCCATGTTTGGTTATCACCAGTTCGTGCCATTAAACTAGTAGAGCACATCCGTGATAGCTTGTCAGCAGATTATCCTGATAAAAAAGAGACCTTTGAAAAGAATGCTGCTGCCTATATCGAAAAATTGCAAGCCTTGGATAAGGCTTATGCAGAAGGCTTGTCTCAAGCCAAACAAAAGAGCTTTGTGACTCAACACGCAGCCTTTAACTATCTTGCCTTGGACTATGGACTCAAACAAGTCGCAATCTCAGGTCTCTCTCCAGATGCAGAACCATCAGCTGCTCGTCTGGCAGAATTGACAGAGTACGTCAAGAAAAATAAAATTGCCTATATCTACTTTGAAGAAAATGCTTCACAAGCACTTGCTAACACACTTTCAAAAGAAGCAGGTGTCAAAACAGATGTCCTCAATCCTTTAGAAAGTCTGACAGAAGAGGATACCAAGGCTGGCGAAAACTACATCTCCGTTATGGAGAAAAACCTCAAGGCTCTGAAACAAACAACGGACCAAGAAGGCCCAGCAATTGAGCCTGAAAAGGCAGAGGATACCAAGACAGTTCAAAATGGTTACTTCGAGGATGCAGACGTCAAGGACCGCACCTTGAGTGACTATGTAGGTAACTGGCAATCAGTTTATCCTTTCCTTGAAGATGGTACGTTTGACCAAGTCTTTGACTACAAGTCTAAGTTGACTGGTAAGATGACTCAGGCTGAGTACAAGGCTTACTATACAAAAGGCTATCAGACAGATGTCACTAAGATCAACATTTCTGATAATACTATGGAATTTGTTCAAGGTGGACAAAGTAAGAAATTCACCTACAAGTATGTTGGTAAGAAAATCTTGACTTACAAGAAAGGCAATCGTGGCGTGCGCTTCCTCTTTGAAGCCACAGATGCAGACGCTGGACAGTTCAAGTATGTTCAGTTTAGTGACCACAATATCGCCCCAGTTAAGGCAGAACATTTCCATATCTTCTTTGGAGGCACAAGCCAAGAAGCCCTCTTTGAAGAAATGGATAACTGGCCAACCTACTACCCAGATAACCTATCTGGCCAAGAAATCGCTCAAGAAATGTTGGCGCATTGATGAGAATCAAAGGATAGCTTTGTATGAGGCTATCTTTTTAGTTACAAAATAGATGGTTAACATTTTATTTTTAAAAATCGCAGTTAAAACTGCACAGCCTTCTTTAAATGTGCTATAATACAGGAAAAATAATGATGGAGGTCACGATAATGGCAACATTTTTGATGATTTTTGTGGTGGTTTGTGTGCTCCTATTGGTGATAGTCACACTGAGTACAGTTTATGTGGTTCGTCAGCAGTCGGTGGCGATTATTGAACGCTTTGGGAAATACCAAAAGGTTGCCAATAGCGGTATTCATATTCGCTTGCCTTTTGGGATTGACTCGATTGCAGCGCGGATTCAGTTGCGCTTGTTGCAAAGCGATATTGTGGTTGAGACTAAAACCAAGGATAATGTGTTTGTTATGATGAATGTAGCGACTCAGTACCGTGTTAATGAGCAGAGCGTGACAGATGCCTACTATAAACTCATGCGTCCAGAATCTCAGATTAAATCTTATATCGAAGATGCTCTTCGCTCTTCTGTTCCCAAATTAACCTTGGATGAATTGTTTGAGAAAAAAGATGAGATTGCCCTTGAAGTTCAACACCAAGTAGCAGAAGAAATGACTACTTACGGTTATATTATCGTGAAAACCTTGATTACTAAGGTCGAACCAGATGCAGAAGTTAAGCAATCCATGAATGAAATCAATGCGGCGCAACGTAAGCGGGTCGCAGCGCAAGAATTGGCGGAAGCAGACAAGATTAAAATCGTCACTGCAGCTGAAGCAGAAGCAGAAAAAGACCGCCTTCATGGTGTGGGGATTGCCCAACAACGTAAAGCGATTGTGGATGGATTAGCAGAGTCTATCACAGAACTCAAGGAAGCCAATGTTGGTATGACAGAAGAGCAAATCATGTCCATTCTTTTGACCAACCAGTATTTGGATACCTTGAATACCTTTGCCTCTAAAGGCAATCAAACGATCTTTTTACCAAATACGCCAAATGGTGTGGATGATATCCGTACACAAATCTTGTCAGCCCTTCGTGCTGAGAAGAAATAATAGACTAAAGAGCCTGGAGTCAGGCTCTTTTTGTATTACCCTTGTAGCTTTGAGGATTAAAATCCTCCTCCACAAATTATAGAATCTTTTCTGAGTATTTAGGGAGTGATGGAGGAAGTGTTGAAAGCGCTTTTGTTTTGTGATATAGTCAAATTGATAGACTTGTTTAAAGAGGAATGCTTGTATGAGAAGAGAAGAAGTTTTGCGAAATCACTGGTTTTTTAGCCAAGAGGTGGGGAAAGAAGAGGCCTTGGCGCCGGATTTTCATAGAGAAAATTGGCAGGCTATTCAAGTGCCACATGACTGGAGTATTTACAATGATTTTGACCAGTATTCGCCAGCGCAAAATGAGGGTGGTCAGTTAAATGGTGGTCAAGCCTGGTATCGGACACAGTTTTACTTGGAAGAAGATGCCAGTCTTGTATCGGTGCGTTTGTTGTTTGATGGAGTTTACATGAATGCCCAAGTCTATATCAACGGGCAAGTGCTGGGCTATTATCCCAGTGGCTATACGCCCTTTTCTTATGATATCACGCCTTATCTAAGAAATGATGGGACGGCCAACCAGCTTGCGGTTTTTGTGGAAAATCAGCAACCTAGCAGTCGTTGGTACTCTGGTAGCGGTATTTACCGAGAAGTGAAATTGTTGATTACGGATTCGGTACATCTGGATTTATATGGGATTAAGATAGAAAGTCCCAAGCTAATGGAACAAAGAGATGGATGGGTGGAAACTCAGCTTACAAGTAAGGTTTCAAATGATGGAACTCAGTCCGTGTCGGTGTATTTGGAACAGAGTATCTGGTATGATGGCCAACAGCTGTCAGACTGGCAGGCGACAGACTCTATAGTGATTGAGTCTGGGGACAAACATCATTTCCAACAAGCAATATCAATTTTTCAACCCTTGCTTTGGGATATTGATCATCCCCACATTTACCAATTGAAGACTCGCCTTTACAAAAATGGCATGTTGGTTGATGAAGAAGAGGAGGCTTTTGGTTACCGTTATATGGATTGGCAAGCGGATAAGGGCTTCTTTCTAAATGGTCGCTGGTTGAAGATTCACGGGGTTTGTTTGCACCATGACTACGGAGCATTGGGAGCTGTGGAAAACAAGTCAGCTGCTGAGAGATGCTTGCGCCAGATGAAGGAAATGGGGGTCAATGCGATTCGAATCACCCATAATCCAGGCAGTAGCATCTTGCTGGATCTGTCTGCCAAAATGGGCTTACTCATCCAAGAAGAAGCCTTTGATACCTGGTATGGAGGCAAGAAAGAATATGACTATGGTCGCTTTTTTGAGGAAGAAGCGACTCATCCAGAAGCGAAAACAGGCGATTTCTGGTCAGATTATGATTTGCGCACCATGATTGAGCGTGGTAAGAACAATCCAGCGATTTTTATGTGGTCCTTGGGAAATGAAGTCAGTGAAGCAAATGGAGATGCTCATTCATTGAAGACGATCAAACGCTTGCTAGAAAGGGTTAAGGAGGTTGATGATAGCCGTTTTGTGACCATGGGAATGGATCAGTTCCGCTTTGGAGATGGGTCTGGAGGTCATGAAAAGATAGCCAATTTGCTGGATGTGGTGGGCTTGAATTACTCGGAAGACAATATTGACGGGATTCGCAAAAGACATCCCAAGTGGCGACTTTACGGGTCTGAAACCTCATCGGCTACAAGGACGCGTGATAGTTATTTTCGCCCAGCTAAGGAATGGGTTGGGGATAATCGCCGCGTGCGGAATTTTGAACAGTCAGACTATGGCAATGATCGGGTTCCTTGGGGGAAGACAGCGACGGCTTCTTGGACAGTAGATAGAAATCGGCTAGACTATGCGGGTCAGTTTATCTGGACAGGAGTGGATTATATCGGTGAGCCGACTCCTTGGCACAATCAAAACGACACGCCTGTAAAGAGTTCCTATTTTGGGATCGTGGACACGGCAGGGATTCCTAAAAATGACTATTACCTCTATCAAAGTCAGTGGTTGGACCTAGATCAGCATCCCATGGTTCATATCTTACCTCACTGGAATTGGGAAATCCACAAGAGTTATCAACAAGTTGTGGATAAGTATGGGGATATCCCTGTTCGAGTGTATTCAAATGCTGGTTCTGTAGAGCTATTTCTAAATGGAAAATCTCAAGGTAGGAAGAATTTTCAGGAAAAATGGACTTCAGATGGTAGAAAATACCAAGAGGGACAAGGTTCTGACCAACTCTATCTCGAATGGCGTTTGGCTTATCAACCGGGAGAATTGTGTGCTGTGGCTTATGACCGTCAAGGTCAGCTTGTGGCAGAAGATAGGGTGGTGACTGCAGGTAAGCCTGCTAAGATTGGGCTTCATGCCGAGAAAACAAAACTGGAGCCAGATGGGCAAGACCTCCTTTATCTCTATTTTGATGTATTGGACAAGGATGGAAATTGGGTGCCGACTGCTTCCAATCAGTTTCATTTTGAAATTGAAGGCCCTGCTCGTATTGTAGGTGTGGATAATGGTAGGCAGGCCAGTCGTGAACGTTACAAGGCTCAGAAAAATGGTCGGTTTAAGAGGAAAGCCTTCCATGGCAGAGGTGTCCTCTTAGTTCAGAGCTTGGAGCAGGTAGGTCAAGTGAGAGTAAAGGCCAGTGCCAGAGGTCTAGAGCCAGCAAGTTTTGATTTCCTAGTGGGAGAGGCTTTGGCTTGCCAACCATTGAAAACTAAGCGCTTATTTGAGATTCGAGTGGACAAGAAGGCAGGTTTACAAGAAGGGGATTCCCCAGCTATTGGACTTTATCCACAAATTGTGGATAACCCTGTGAATAAGGTGGGGAATAGTGAAGTGATTTGGGAGACGAGTGGTGGTGCCCAGGCCATTATCAAGCAGGGAGTGCTTCATTGCTTGTCTGCAGGCGACGTGGCTATTCGCGCCATTTATCAAGGGAAGACCTATCAAACTCATTTGCAGGTTGCAGAAAATACCTCACTAGGGCAGGCGGTTTCTGTACGACCACTTCGCTTGTATACAGATAGGGGGACTTATCCACAGCTGCCATCTTCAGTTTTGATGGACTATGAGTCAGGCGGTGCAAAACGAGTCAAGGTTGCTTGGGAGGAGATTCCTGAGCAAGCTTTGGCAAGATTTCATGAGTTTACGGTATCTGGTCAGCTAGAAGGTCTGGATTTAAAGGCTTCTGCTCAGGTTTGTGTCCAAGGGATTTGTGCTATTGAGCCTGAAAGGGTTTGGACGCTTGTCAAGGAAGCCCCACACTTACCAGACCGAGTCAAGCTAGTCTTATCAGATGGCAGACGAGATACGGCCAAGGTGACTTGGGATGAAGTCGATCCTCAAGTCTATGCTCAGGTAGGAGAATGTGTGCTCACAGGGCAAGTATCGGGCTGTGAGTTGCCAGCAATAGTCACCATTCATGTGACAGATGCCAGTGTAGATGGGGAAGTTATTTCCAATCAGTGGACAGGGTCCAACCTGCCTCTGGTCTTTGCTTCTCACTCAGAGCCAAATCACCCAGCCTCTTACCTCAATGACAAGGTCATTGCTCGGAAAAAATCGACAGCCAATACTTGGATTACCAAGTCAGAGCAAGCCAGCGTGGGCATTCTTTTTGGAGATGCAGGGATTTTAAAACCGCGATTTGTGGATAACCTGACCTTATATTATGTTGAGAATCAAGACTATTTGGCTGTTGATCCGACCTATATCGACTATTATGTAGGGAATGAGCCTGCCTTGCCTCGGACTCCAAATCATTTAGATAAGGATTCCCTGCTCAAACAAGAGGAGAATTGGCGACCTGTATCAGCTATTAGAAAAGTTTCAAGTGATAAGGATGAGGAGCTTCGTTTTGAATTTGACAAGGTGGAAACCTATGCCCTTCGTCTTCGATTTGAAAACTTGGTAAATCCACTAGCGTTAACAGAATTGCAAGTGTATGCAAAAAAAGTAAAGAAAAATGTAGATAGGAAGTAATATGGTAAGAGAAATAAAACCGCATGGCCCCTTGCCTAGTCAGGCCCAGCTAGCTTATTTAGAGGATGAACTAGCAGCCTTTATCCATTTTGGGCCCAATACCTTTTATGACCAGGAATGGGGGACAGGTCAGGAGAATCCTGAACGATTTAACCCGACAAGGTTAGACGCGCGTGAGTGGGTTCGTGTACTCAAAGAAACGGGCTTTAAAAAGTTGATTTTGGTGGTCAAACACCACGATGGTTTTGTCCTCTATCCGACAGTTCACACAGATTATTCGGTCAAGGCCAGTCCTTGGAGGAGTGGAGAGGGGGATTTGCTCCTTGAAGTATCACAAGCTGCCACAGAGTTTGATATGGATATGGGGGTCTACCTGTCACCGTGGGATGCCCACAGTCCTCTCTATCATGTGGACCGAGAAGCGGACTATAATGCCTATTATCTGGCTCAGCTGAAGGAGATCTTATCAAATCCTGCCTATGGAAATGGAGGGAAATTTGCTGAGGTCTGGATGGATGGTGCCAGAGGAGAGGGCGCTCAAAAGGTCAATTATGAATTTGAAAAATGGTTTGAAACCATTCGTGAACTGCAGGGCGATTGTTTAATTTTTTCAACAGAAGGCACTAGTATCCGCTGGATTGGCAATGAACGAGGGTATGCAGGTAATCCTCTATGGCAAAAGGTGAATCCTGATAAACTAGGAACAGAAGCAGAGCTGGACTATCTTCAGCACGGAGATCCCTCGGGCATGATTTTTTCAATCGGTGAGGCAGATGTCTCTATTCGGCCGGGTTGGTTTTACCATGAGGGGCAGGATCCTAAGTCTCTTGAGGAGTTGGTCGAAATCTATTTTCACTCAGTGGGGAGAGGAACCCCGCTCCTACTTAATATTCCGCCGAATCAAGCTGGGCTATTTGATGCAAAGGATATTGAACGCCTCTATGAATTTGCGACCTATCGCAATGAGCTCTATAAAGAAGATTTGGCTCTGGGAGCTAAGGTATCTGGTCCTGCTCTTTCCGCAGACTTTGCCTGTCACCATTTGACAGATGGCCTTAAGACCAGCTCTTGGGCAAGCGATGCAGGCTTGCCAATCCAGTTAGAACTCGACTTAGGATCACCTAAAACTTTTGATGTGATTGAGTTAAGAGAAGATTTGAAGCTAGGGCAACGAATCGCTGCTTTTCATATGCAAGTAGAGGTGGATGGCGTCTGGCAAGAATTTGGTAAGGGCTTTACAGTTGGTTATAAGCGTCTCTTGCGAGGTTCGCTAGTAGAGGCACAGAAGGTGCGCGTGATGATTACCGAGGTACAATCTATGCCTGTATTGACCAAGATTTCACTCTATAAGACTCCGAGGTTATCACAAACAGTAGCTGTTCAGGGGTTAGCTTTTGCAGAAAAAAGTCTAGCTGTGACAAAGGGAGAGACTCTTCATTTTAGGATTGAACGTAGCGAAAGTAATACTCCTTTGGAAGCTAAGATTTCGATTCAACCAGGGACAGGTGTCCATGGTGTCGCCTATCAGGACGAGATTCAAATCCTTCAATTCCAAGCAGGGGAATGCAAAAAAGATTTGCATCTACCAACCCTGTATTTTGCTGCTGATAAGACCCTAGATTTCTATCTGAATCTGACTGTTAATGGACAATTGGTTGATCAACTTCAAGTCCAAGTTTCATAAAACAAAAGAATCTTTGCATTGCGCAAAGGTTCTTTTGGCTATGAGTAACTTGGCAACCAGCTGAGGGTAAAGGTTAGCTGTTCAGCTTTTAGGAGGTCTTGATGTTGAATCGTTGATACGAGTGTTTTGTCTAGTCGGCATTCTTTTACAAAGTTAAAATGGCTGTGGTTTTGTTTAGAATGGATATCCAGCCATTTACCTTCTTTAGCCAGATAGACTCGGAGATGGCCAAAGAGAGGGATTCCGAGGTCATAGCTTGGTTTTCCTGGACAGGTCGGATAAAATCCGAGAGCTGACCAGATATACCAAGCCGAGAGACTACCGTTATCCTCATCGCCAGGATAGGCTTCCCAACTTGGGTGAAAAGTTTTCTGACGGAGCGTCTTGATGAGAAGGGCAGTGTAGTAAGGGTAATCGCTGTAGCGGAAGAGATAAGGAATGTGGAAGCTAGGTTGGTTAGAAATGGCGAGTTGCCCAAAAGGAGCAGTAGCCATTTCGCTCATTTCATGAATTTCGTAACCATAGCCTGTTGTCTCAAAGAGGGGAGCCTCCTGACAGGCTTTTAAAAGATAGTTGCTAAAGGCTTCTTTTCCACCCATAAGCTGGATTAAGTCTGGGATGTCGTGGAGGACGCCTAAAGTTGCTTGGATGGCAGAGCATTCGGCATAGTCGCGTCCCCAACTATAAGGAGAGAAATCAGGACGGAAGTTGCCTTGACTATCACGCGCTCGCATGTAACCTGTCTCAGCGTCAAATAGATGGCGGTAATTTTGTGATGCGGCCTTGTAGGTTTCAGCGATTTCTATTTTCCCTAGTTTTTCAGCACAGCGAGCGATACAAAAATCGCTATAGGCGTAGTCTAGGGTGTGGCTGACGCTTTCGTGGTGGTCGGTAGAGAGGTAGCCTAGTTCTTGGTATTGGGCTAGTCCGTGACGGCCATTGATGCCGAGAGGGTCGGCCTTGCTGGCTGTTTCAAGCATGGCTTGGAGGAGTTCTTCTTCTAGGTCAGGGGCCATGTCCTTGCAGGCGCTATCTGCGATAATACCGTCTAAAAGTGTACCTGGCATCATACCCCGTTCATCTGGAGCCAGCCATTTTGGGAGAAAACCAGTATCGCGGTAGTTATTGAGAAATCCTTCTAAGAAGCGGTGGTAGTGTTCCGGTATGATAAGGGAAAAGAGGGGGAAGGTGGTGCGGAAGGTATCCCAGAAACCATTGTTGCTGAAGAGGACACCAGGCTTGACAGTTCTAGTAGCCAAATCTATGTGGATGGCTTGTCCTGATTCATCAACCTCATAAAAAGTCTGAGGAAAGAGGAAGAGTCTGTAGAGACAGTGATCAAAGAAGGTCCGGTCAGTCTCTCCTGTCTCTATAACATCAAAATGATGGAGGAGATTTTCCCAGTCCGCTTGGGCACTTGATTTACAGTTATCAAAATCTTTTTGAGGTAGATTGATTAGAGCTTGAGAAGGAGAGATGAAAGAAGTCGCTAGCTGAATTTCAGCATGACTATCTGCCAGGTCGATTCGCCAGTCTCCACCTTCTTGGCTGATAGCAAGGATATCCGTATTCATTTTCAGGGATGTGAACAGTATCAGTGGATTTTTGTTGGTTTCAGTTTTACCTTCTTGTCGTAGGGTAAGAGTCCGCTCATCTACTTGCTCCACTGTCAGTTCATCTGCTGCGTGAAGATAGAGGGAGAGGGCTTTGCCTTGCTTTTGTTCCAAACGAATAGAAGCACCGTAGCAAGTCGGTGTAAGCTGGCTTTCAATCTGATAGCGCAGGGAGAAAATTTTCAGATAATGAGGTTGGAAAGAGGCCTTATCCATATCATAGGAAGACTGGCGATGGAAGAGGCTGTCTCCACCCAGTTGGCCTGTGACAGGTGTCAGAAGGAGCCAAGAGTAGTCGCCAATCCAAGGGCTGGGCTGGTGGGTTAATCGAATCCCCTGAAAGATAGGCAGATGCGGATCGAAAAACCAAGAGCCCTCCTGGTCACTGGTCTGGGGTACAAAGTAATTCATCCCAAAAGGCACGCCTGTGTATGGCAGGGTATTTCCCCGAGAGAAGGCATGCTTGCTGGCAGTTCCAAAGCGGGTATCGATGGTTTCAAGTAGTAGTTTCATAGTCTTTCCTTTAGCTGTTTTTCTACATTATATCAGAAAAAGAGGGCCTTTAGAAAAGGAGCTTCAAAGATAACTATTTTGTAGAAAAATGACTATCATTTGTGTATGTATTTTCTGTCTCAAAAGCTATATACTGAAAATGAAACTTGTTTGAAAGAGGACACTGCACGATGATTTATTCAAAAGAAATTGTTCGAGAATGGCTAGATGAAGTGGCAGAGCGGGCTAAGGACCATCCAGAGTGGGTGGATGTTTTCGAGCGTTGCTATACAGACACCTTGGACAATACGGTTGCAATCCTAGAAGATGGTTCAACTTTTGTCTTGACTGGGGATATTCCTGCTATGTGGCTTCGGGATTCGACAGCTCAACTCAGACCCTACCTGCATGTGGCTAAAAGAGATACCCTCCTGCGTCAGACCATTGCAGGTTTAGTCAAACGTCAGATGACCTTGGTGCTCAAGGATCCTTATGCCAATTCCTTTAACATCGAGGAAAACTGGAAGGGGCATCACGAGACCGACCATACCGAGCTGAATGGCTGGATTTGGGAACGCAAGTACGAGGTGGACTCGCTTTGCTATCCTTTGCAGTTGGCTTATATCCTCTGGAAAGAGACTGGTGAGACTAGCCAGTTTGATGATACTTTTGTCACAGCGACTAAGGAGATTCTCCATCTTTGGACGGTTGAACAAGACCATAACAACTCTCCTTATCGTTTTGTTCGAGATACGGACCGCAAGGAAGATACCTTGGTAAATGATGGCTTTGGACCTGATTTTGCAGTGACAGGTATGACTTGGTCAGCTTTTCGTCCGAGTGATGACTGCTGTCAGTATAGCTACTTGATTCCGTCAAATATGTTTGCTGTAGTAGTCTTGGGTTATGTGCAAGAGATCTTCGCAGCATTAAACCTAGCTGATAACGAGAGTATTATTGCTGATGCCAAGCGTCTTTGTGCTGAAATCCAAGAAGGAATTGAAAACTATGCCTACACTACTAACAGCAAGGGCGAAAAGATTTACGCCTTTGAAGTGGATGGTCTAGGCAATGCCAGCATCATGGATGATCCAAACGTACCAAGTCTGCTGGCTGCGCCTTATCTGGGCTACTGCGATGTTAACGATGAAGTGTATCAAGCCACTCGTCGTACCATTCTGAGCCCTGAAAATCCATACTTCTACCAAGGAGAATACGCTAGCGGTCTCGGCAGTTCTCATACCTTCTATCGCTATATCTGGCCAATCGCTCTGTCTATCCAAGGCTTGACAACGACAGATAAAGCAGAGAAGAAATTCTTGCTGGATCAGCTGGTTGCTTGTGATGGGGGGACAGGTGTCATGCACGAAAGCTTCCACGTGGATGACCCAACTCTTTATTCTCGTGAATGGTTCTCTTGGGCTAACATGATGTTCTGTGAATTGGTCTTGGATTACTTGGATATCCGCTAAGGAGCGCGCTTTAGCGCAACTGATTCTTGGAAAGAATCACAAATTTACATTTAAAACGTTAACAATAAAAATTTAAATTTAGAATGAGGTTTTACTTCATGGAAAATGTTGTCGTACATATTATCTCACATAGTCACTGGGACCGTGAGTGGTACTTGCCTTTTGAAAGCCACCGTATGCAGTTGGTGGAATTGTTTGACAATCTCTTTGATCTTTTTGAAAATGACCCTGAGTTCAAGAGTTTCCATTTAGACGGGCAAACTATTGTCCTTGATGACTACTTGGAGATTCGTCCTGAAAATCGCGACAAAGTTCAACAGTACATCGACGAAGGAAAATTGAAAATTGGTCCCTTTTATATCTTGCAGGATGATTACTTGATTTCAAGTGAAGCCAATGTCCGCAATACCTTGATTGGTCAGCAGGAAGCTGCAAAGTGGGGCAAATCCACTCAGATTGGTTACTTCCCAGATACCTTTGGAAATATGGGACAAGCGCCTCAAATCCTTCAAAAATCAGGCATTCACGTGGCCGCTTTTGGTCGTGGTGTGAAGCCGATTGGGTTTGACAACCAAGTTCTTGAAGATGAGCAGTTTACATCTCAGTTTTCAGAAATGTACTGGCAGGGTGCGGATGGTAGTCGTGTCCTGGGGATTCTCTTTGCCAACTGGTACAGTAACGGGAATGAAATTCCAGTGGATAAAGACGAGGCTTTGACCTTCTGGAAACAAAAACTGGCAGACGTGCGTGACTACGCTTCTACCAACCAATGGTTGATGATGAACGGTTGTGACCACCAGCCTGTCCAGAAAAATCTGAGCGAAGCCATTCGTGTGGCAAATGAACTCTTCCCAGATGTAACCTTTGTTCATAGTTCTTTTGATGAATATGTTCAAGCCGTGGAAAGTGCCCTACCAGAGCAGTTATCAACGGTTACAGGTGAGTTGACCAGTCAGGAAACAGATGGTTGGTACACACTTGCCAACACTTCGTCATCTCGTATTTATCTCAAACAAGCTTTCCAAGAAAATAGCAACCTCCTAGAGCAAGTTGTAGAACCACTGACTATTATCACTGGTGGCCACAACCACAAGGACCAGTTGACCTATGCTTGGAAAACTCTTTTGCAGAATGCGCCGCATGATAGCATCTGTGGCTGTAGCGTGGACGAAGTTCACCGCGAGATGGAAACTCGTTTTGCCAAGGTCAACCAAGTTGGAAACTTTGTTAAGAGCAATCTTCTTAACGAGTGGAAAGGAAAAATCGCTACGGCTAAGGCTCAAAGTGACTATCTCTTTACTGTCATTAACACAGGCTTGCATGATAAGGTTGATACTGTCAGCACAGTGATTGATGTAGCGACTTGTGATTTCAAGGAATTGCATCCAACAGAAGGCTACAAGAAGATGGCTGCTCTTACCTTGCCAAGCTACCGTGTAGAGGACTTGGATGGTCGTCCTGTAGAGGCTAAAATCGAAGATTTGGGAGCTAATTTTGAGTATGATTTACCAAAAGACAAGTTCCGCCAAGCTCGTATCGCTCGCCAAGTGCGCGTGACTATCCCAGTTCACCTAGCGCCACTTTCTTGGACAACATTCCAATTGCTGGAAGGAGAGCAAGAACACCGCGACGGTATTTACCAAAACGGAGTGATTGATACGCCATTTGTAACGGTGAGTGTGGATGACAACATCACAGTCTATGACAAGACAACTCACGAAGCCTATGAAGATTTTATTCGCTTCGAAGACCGTGGGGACATCGGAAACGAGTATATCTATTTCCAACCAAAAGGAACAGAGCCTATCTATGCAGAGCTTAAGGGCTATGAGGTCTTGGAAAACACAGCTCGCTATGCTAAGATTTTGCTCAAACATGAATTGACCGTGCCTGTCAGTGCGGATGAAAAACTAGATGCGGAACAAAGAGGCATCGTCGAGTTTATGAAGCGTGAAGCAGGACGTTCAGAAGAGTTGACAAGCCTTCCTCTGGAAACTGAGATGACTATCTTCGTTGATAATCCACAAATCCGTTGCAAGACTCGCTTTACTAACACTGCCAAAGACCACCGTATCCGTCTCTTGGTCAAGACTCATAACACGCGTCCAAACAATGATTCTGAAAGCATTTATGAGGTGGTGACACGACCAAACAAACCAGCAGCTTCATGGGAAAATCCTGAAAATCCTCAACACCAACAAGCCTTTGTCAGTCTGTATGATGATGAAAAAGGTGTGACTGTATCTAACAAGGGATTAAACGAATACGAAATCCTTGGGGACGACACCATTGCAGTGACTATTTTGCGTGCGTCAGGTGAGCTAGGTGACTGGGGTTACTTTCCAACACCAGAGGCACAATGCTTGCGTGAGTTTGAAGTCGAGTTTGCGCTTGAGTGCCACCAAGCCCAAGAACGCTTCTCAGCTTTCCGTCGTGCTAAAGCCTTGCAGACACCATTCACATCTCTTCAAGTTGCAAAACAAGAGGGTAGCGTGGCTGCGACTGGTAGCCTCTTGAGCCATTCTGTTCTCAGCATACCGCAAATCTGTCCAACAGCCTTTAAGGTAGCTGAAAATGAAGAAGGCTATGTTCTTCGCTACTACAATATGTGTAGTGAAAATGTACGTGTACCAGAAAGTCAACATCTCTTCCTTGACCTACTTGAACGACCATACCCAGTTCATAGAGGCCTCATTTCACCACAAGAGATTCGTACAGAATTCATCAAATAAGAAGAAATTTAATTTCAAAAAGTAAACATAAAGAGAAAGGAGGGGCGAAAAGGTAAGAACTAACTGCTGATTCGCCCCTTTTTATGGTAAAAACAATGACCATTGCAACGATTGATATCGGAGGGACTGGGATTAAGTTTGCCAGTCTGACTCCTGATGGGAAAATACTGGATAAGACAAGCATTCCAACGCCTGAAAGTTTGGAAGATTTAGTAACTTGGCTAGACCAGTGCTTGTCAGAGCAGGATTACAGTGGGATTGCTATGAGCGTTCCAGGCGCGGTCAATCAAGAGACAGGTGTGATTGATGGCTTCAGTGCAGTACCCTACATTCACGGATTTTCTTGGTATGAGGCGCTTAGCTCTTATCAGATTCCTATCCATCTGGAAAATGATGCTAACTGCGTTGGACTCAGTGAATTACTGGCTCATCCAGAACTTGAAAATGCAGCCTGTGTCGTGATTGGGACAGGGATTGGCGGAGCCATGATTATCAATGGTAGACTTCATCGAGGTCGCCACGGTCTGGGTGGAGAATTTGGCTACATGACAACTCTTGCCCCTGCTGAAAAGCTCAACAACTGGTCGCAACTAGCGTCAACTGGGAATATGGTACGCTACGTGATTGAAAAATCTGGTCAAACTGACTGGGACGGTCGCAAGATTTACCAAGAGGCCGAAGCAGGAAATACCCTTTGTCAAGAAGCTATTGAGCGCATGAACCGCAATCTGGCGCAAGGCTTGCTCAATATTCAGTATCTCATCGACCCAGATGTCATTAGCCTAGGTGGCTCCATCAGCCAAAACCCTGACTTTATCCAAGGGGTCAAAAAAGCTGTCGATGAATTTGTCGAAACCTACGAAGAATACACGGTCGCACCAGTCATCCAAGCCTGCACCTATCATGCAGATGCTAATCTCTACGGTGCCCTTGTCAACTGGCTACAGGAGGAAAACCAATGGTAAGATTTACAGGAATTAGCAGTAAACAACATCAAGCTATAGAGTTGCTTCAAAAGCACATTTCTCTACCAGATGTAGAGGTAGCTGTCGCTCAGTCTGACCAAGCCTCTATCTCTATCAAGGGTGAGGGTGGTCACTATCAATTGACCTACCGCAAACCTCACCAACTTTATCGTGCCTTGTCCCTGTTGGCAACATCCCTAGCAGAAGGTGACAAGGTAGAGATTGAGGAACAAGCAGCTTATGAAGATTTAGCCTACATGGCAGACTGTTCGAGAAATGCGGTGCTGAATGTGGCTGCTGCCAAGCAGATGATTGAGGTCTTGGCTCTCATGGGCTACTCAACCTTTGAGCTTTACATGGAAGACACCTACCAGATTGAAGGGCAGCCTTACTTTGGCTATTTCCGTGGAGCCTACTCAGCTGAGGAATTGCAGGAAATTGAAGCCTATGCCCAGCAGTTTGACATGACCTTTGTGCCCTGCATCCAGACTTTGGCCCACTTGTCAGCCTTTGTCAAATGGGGTGTCAAAGAAGTCCAGGAGCTCCGTGATGTAGAGGATATCCTTCTTATCGGCGAAGAAAAGGTTTATGACCTGATTGATGGTATGTTTGCTACTCTGTCTAAACTACAAACTCGCAAGGTCAATATCGGGATGGACGAAGCCCACTTGGTTGGTTTGGGACGCTACTTGATTCTGAACGGTGTTGTGGATCGTAGTCTCCTCATGTGCCAACACTTGGAGCGCGTGCTGGATATTGCTGACAAATATGGTTTCCACTGCCAGATGTGGAGCGATATGTTCTTTAAACTTATGTCAGCAGATGGCCAGTACGACCGTGATGTGGAAATTCCTGAAGAAACTCGTGTCTACCTGGACCGTCTCAAAGATCGTGTGACCTTAGTTTACTGGGACTATTATCAGGATAGCGAGGAAAAATACAACCGCAATTTCCGCAATCATCATAAGATTAGCCATGATCTTGCCTTTGCAGGGGGAGCTTGGAAGTGGATTGGTTTCACACCCAACAACCATTTCAGCCGTCTCATCGCAGTCGAAGCTAATAAAGCCTGCCGTGCCAATGATATCAAAGAAGTCATCGTGACGGGTTGGGGGGACAATGGTGGGGAAACAGCCCAGTTTTCTATTCTCCCAAGCTTGCAAATCTGGGCTGAACTCAGCTATCGCAATGACCTAGACCATTTGTCTGCTCATTTCCAGACTAATACTGGTCTATCGGTTGAGGACTTTATGCAGATTGACCTAGCTAATCTCTTGCCAGACCTACCGGGTAATCTCAGCGGGATCAATCCTAACCGCTATGTCTTTTATCAGGATATTCTCTGTCCGATCCTTGATCGACACATGACACCTGAACAGGACAAACCGCACTTCGCTCAGGCTGCTGAGACGCTTGCTAACATTAAAGAAAAAGCTGGCAACTATGCCTACCTCTTTGAAACTCAGGCCCAGTTGAATCAGATTTTAAGTAGCAAAGTCGATGTGGGACGGCGCATTCGTCAGGCTTACCAAGAAGGTGATAAAGAAAGCCTGCAAGAAATTGCCAGACAAGAATTACCAGAACTCAGAAGCCAAATTGAAGACTTCCATGCTCTCTTTAGCAACCAATGGCTGAAAGAAAACAAGGTCTTTGGCTTGGACACAGTTGATATCCGTATGGGCGGACTCTTGCAACGCATCAAGCGAGCAGAAAGCCGCATCGAGGCTTATCTAGCTGGTCAGATTGACCGCATCGATGAGTTAGAAGTGGAAATCTTACCATTTACAGACTTCTACGCAGACAAGGACTTCGCAGCCACAACAGCCAACCAGTGGCATACCATTGCGACAGCTTCAACCATTTATACAACCTAAAAACAAGAACACCTTGCCTTGAGCAGAGTGTTTCTCGTGAAACATCCCTTTCTTAAAAAAGTACTCCACATAAAATAATTTGTGGAGTTTTTTCTATAATTAGTAGTTTAACCTAACCTTCAAATAGGAGTATACTAATAATGTAATCGTTATCAAAAGTCTAAAAAGGAATTTTTAGATGGATATCAAAATAAAAAGGGGAGGAAATTATGAATAAGTTTTCAAAAACCTTGAGAGACAACTGGATCTTTCTCTTGATGGTTTTGCCAGGGGCACTCTGGTTGATTCTATTCTTCTACATTCCAGTATTTGGGAACGTGGTTGCCTTTAAAGACTACCACATGACCAGTAATGGATTTATAGATAGTATCGTGAATAGTAAATGGGTCGGACTCGATAATTTCAGATTCTTATTTAGTTCAAAAGACGCCTTTATCATCACTCGAAATACTGTCCTCTACAATCTCGGCTTTATCTTTATCGGTTTGATTGTATCTGTAGGGATTGCTATCATCCTAAGTGAACTCCGTTCTAAGAGAATGGTTAAGATTTTCCAAACTTCTATGTTGTTCCCTTACTTCTTGTCTTGGGTTATCATCAGTTTCTTTACAGATGCCTTCCTAAACATTGATAAAGGGGTATTCAACCATTTCCTAGAATCTATCGGAATGAAGGAAGTCAATTTCTACGCTGACTTGGGCATCTGGCCTTATCTCCTACTTTTCCTTGGTATTTGGAAAGGCTTTGGATATAGCAGTGTCATGTACTATGCGACAATCATGGGAATTGATCCAACCTACTACGAAGCAGCGACAGTGGACGGGGCTAGCAAATGGCAACGAATTCGCAATGTAACCATTCCGCAGTTGACACCATTGGTAACTGTATTGACCATCCTTGCAGTCGGAAATATCTTTCGTGCAGACTTCGGTCTTTTCTACCAAATCCCCCACAATGCTGGTCAGCTCTATAACGTAACCAATGTCTTGGACGTATATGTATATAATGGCTTGACTCAGACAGCAGATATCGGGATGGCATCAGCGGCAGGTCTTTATCAATCAGTTGTCGGCTTGATTCTGGTTATCCTATCAAACTTACTTGCAAGACGAGTTGATCCAAACTCAGCCTTGTTCTAGAAAGGAGGAGAATATGGCAGAAAAGAAAATTAAAAAAGAAAAAATTGATAATGTCGGCATTCACTCCTTCAGTAAGAAAGCAGATATCTTCTTCAGTACCATTTCTGGTTTGGTTGCCCTCTCTTGTATCCTACCCTTTGTATTCGTTATCGTTATTTCGGTGACAGATGAAAAGAGTATCCTCCAAAATGGATATAGCTTCTTCCCATCCCAATTTGGATTAGACGGTTTTGAGTTTTTGGCACAGTTTAAGGATAAAATTCTCCAAGCCCTCTTCATCTCAGTCTTTGTAACAGTGGTGGGGACTATCACAAACGTTTTTATCACAACAACCTATGCCTACGCTATCTCACGGACAACCTTTAAGTATCGCAGATTCTTTACAATCTTTGCCCTTCTTAGTATGTTGTTCAATGCTGGTTTGGTACCGGGCTATATCGTGGTAACTCGTTTACTTCAACTTGGTGATACAGTTTGGGCCTTGATTGTTCCAATGCTTCTCTCACCATTTAACATCATATTGATGCGTTCCTTCTTCAAGAAGACCATTCCAGAAGCTATTCTAGAATCCGCTCGTATCGATGGTGCTAGTGAGGCCCGGATCTTCTTCCAAATCTGTTTGCCATTGTCACTACCAGGTATCGCAACCATCACGCTCTTGACAGCTCTTGGTTTCTGGAATGACTGGTTCAACGCCCTTCTTTACATCAAGAGTGACAACTTGTATCCATTGCAATATTTGCTCATGCAAATCCAACAAAATATGGATTACATCGCCAAAGCAGTCGGCCTATCTGGTCAACTGGGAGTTGCTCTTCCAAAAGAAACAGGTCGTATGGCCATGGTTGTGGTCGCAACCCTTCCAATCGCGATTTTGTATCCATTCTTCCAACGCTACTTTGTAAAAGGTTTGACTATCGGTGGTGTGAAAGAATAGTACTTGTCGAGAAAAATCATTTCTCATTTCCAAACTTCCCTTGTGTGAAGTTAAGATCATTACATTGTTTATAAGTTTAAAAATAAAAAAAAGGAGTTTTTGTCATGAAAAACTGGAAAAAATATGCTTTTGCATCTGCTAGCGTAGTCGCTTTGGCTGCTGGTCTCGCTGCTTGTGGAAACCTTTCAGGTAACAGCAAAAAAGCTGCTGACTCAGCTTCAGGTGAAAAAACTGTTATCAAAATGTACCAAATCGGTGACAAACCAGATAACTTAGATGAATTGCTAGAAAATGCTAACAAAATCATCGGTGAAAAAGTTGGTGCTAAATTGGATATCCAATATCTTGGATGGGGTGACTATGATAAGAAAATGTCAGTTATCACATCATCTGGTGAAAACTACGATATCGCCTTTGCATCTAACTATGTTGTAAATGCTCAAAAAGGTGCCTATGCTGACTTGACTGACTTGTATAAGAAAGAAGGGGCAGAGCTTTATAAAGCACTTGACCCAGCTTACATCAAAGGTAACAGCATTAACGGTAAAATTTACGCAGTTCCAGTTGCAGCCAACGTTGCATCATCTCAAAACTTCGCTTTCAACGGAACTCTTCTTGCTAAATACGGTATCGATATTTCAGGTGTCACTTCATATGAAACACTTGAACCAGTCTTGAAACAAATCAAAGAAAAAGCTCCAGATGTAGTGCCATTTGCGGTTACTAAGAACTTCATCCCATCTGATAACTTTGACTACCCAGTTCCAAATGGACTTCCATTCGTTATCGACCTTGAAGGGGACACTACTAAGATCGTAAACCGTTACGAAGTGCCTCGCTTTAAAGAACACTTGAAGACTCTTCACAAATTCTATGAAGCTGGATACATTCCAAAAGACGTAGCAACAAGCGATACTTCATTTGACCTTCAACAAAATACTTGGTTCGTTCGTGAAGAAACAGTAGGACCAGCTGACTACGGTAACAGCTTGCTTTCACGTGTTGCGAACAAAGATATCCAAATCAAACCAATCACTAACTTCATCAAGAAAAACCAAACAACACAAGTTGCTAACTTTGTTATCTCAAACAACTCTAAGAACAAAGAAAAATCAATGGAAGTGTTGAACCTCTTGAACACTAACCCAGAACTCTTGAATGGTCTTGTTTATGGTCCAGAAGGCAAGAACTGGGAAAAAATTCCAGGTAAAGAAAACCGTGTTAAAGTCCTTGATGGCTACAAAGGAAACACTCACATGGGTGGATGGAACACTGGTAACAACTGGATCCTTTACATCAACGAAAACGTTACAGACCAACAAATCGAAGATTCTAAGAAACAGTTGGCTGAAGCTAAAGAATCTCCAGCACTTGGATTCATCTTTAACACTGACAATGTGAAATCTGAAATCTCAGCAATCTCTAACACAATGCAACAATTCGATACAGCTATCAACACTGGTACTGTAGACCCAGATAAAGCTATTCCAGAATTGATGGAAAAATTGAAATCTGAAGGTGCCTACGATAAAGTATTGAACGAAATGCAAAAACAATACGATGAATTCTTGAAAAACAAAAAATCATAAGATCAATTGATTTCGTGTATTCATTCCTAATTCCTAAAAACTGTATCACTGTTTTCCTCAGGATTATCTGGGGGAGGCAGTGATTTTTTGAAACACGAGCATAGATATATATGTTTTTCTTGTCGCTATTTAACCATTCAGGAAATCTCAAGTACTATTTAGGATTTGGAGTAAGGATTTAGGAAAATATAGCTTATATTAGAGATGTCTCGAGTTTACAAAGGAGAGTTCATATGAAGAAGTATCAACTTTTATTCAAAATAAGTGCAGTTTTCTCTTACTTATTTTTCGTATTTGGTCTTTCTCAGCTGACGCTTATTGTTCAAAATTATTGGCAATTTTCTTCCCAGATTGGCAATTTCGTCTGGATTCAAAATCTCTTGAGTTTGCTATTTAGTGGAGTCATGATTTGGATTCTGGTTAAGACAGGGCACGGCTATCTTTTTCGCATTCCGAGAAAAAAATGGCTTTGGTATTCGATTTTGACAGTACTAGTTGTAGTGCTCCAGATCTCTTTTAACGTTCAGACAGCTAAACATGTTCAGTCAACTGCTGAAGGTTGGGCTGTATTGATCGGTTATAGTGGGACCAACTTTGCTGAGCTAGGTATCTATATAACTTTGTTCTTTCTGACTCCACTTATGGAAGAGCTAATCTATAGAGGATTACTGCAACACGCCTTTTTTAAGCATTCGAGATTTGGCCTTGATTTGCTTCTTCCGTCAATTTTATTTGCTCTTCCTCATTTTTCAAGCCTGCCTAGTTTGTTAGATATCTTCGTCTTTGCAACATCTGGCATCATCTTTGCTAGTTTGACCCGCTATACCAAGAGCATTTATCCATCCTATGCGGTGCATGTGATTAATAATATTTTCGCAACATTACCATTTTTGCTGACTTTTTTACAGAGGGTGTTTGGGTAAATACTGGCGCGAGAGTTAGGAATGATAGCTTTTAAACTTAAGGAGGAAAATAAGTATGACACCATTAAAATGGTTTGCTGGAGGAAGCGAAAGACGTTGTGAAGCCATGACTATCATAAATCATCTATTGGAAGATATAAAGGATACGCCTCAACTGACTCCCTTGAAAAATCAGTTAGTGAGTTATAAAAGACGATTAAAGGACGATGGGACCTCTACCCCATTTATTTTGAGTCAAATGAATGTTGACATCTCACGTGTGTTGATTGATAATAAGTTGATGTTATCAGAAAATCAAGCCGATCAGATCAAAAAATTGAGAGAATTATCTGCTATTCGCTATGGCTACTGATGAAGTACAGGGATAGGACTCTTTCTATAAATTTCCAGTCAAATAAATTGCATTCGTTTTCTCAAGCAGGTATACTAGTATAGTTAGATGAAAAATTCTGAAAATTTAAGAATAGAAAAGAGAACAAATCTTATGGCAAAAGATATTCGTGTCTTACTTTACTACCTTTACACTCCAATTGAAAATGCAGAGCAATTTGCTGCAGACCACTTGGCTTTCTGTAAATCAATCGGCCTTAAAGGCCGTATCCTAGTCGCTGACGAGGGAATTAACGGAACAGTTTCAGGTGACTACGAAACAACTCAAAAATACATGGACTACGTTCACAGCCTCCCAGGTATGGAAGAACTCTGGTTCAAGATTGACGAAGAAAATGAACAAGCCTTCAAGAAGATGTTCGTTCGCTACAAAAAAGAAATTGTCCACCTTGGTTTGGAAGACAACGACTTTGACAACGACATCAACCCACTTGAAACAACAGGTGCTTACTTGTCTCCAAAAGAATTCAAAGAAGCTCTTCTTGACGAAGATACAGTTGTCCTTGACACACGTAACGATTATGAGTACGACCTAGGACATTTCCGTGGGGCTATCCGCCCAGACATCCGCAACTTCCGTGAGTTGCCACAGTGGGTTCGTGATAACAAGGAAAAATTCATGGACAAGCGTGTCGTGGTTTACTGTACAGGTGGCGTTCGCTGTGAGAAATTCTCAGGCTGGATGGTCCGTGAAGGCTACAAAGATGTCGGCCAATTGCACGGAGGAATCGCAACTTACGGTAAAGACCCCGAAGTTCAAGGTGAGCTTTGGGATGGGAAAATGTACGTCTTTGACGAGCGTATTGCCGTAGATGTAAACCATGTCAACCCAACCATCGTAGGGAAAGACTGGTTTGATGGAACACCATGTGAACGTTATGTCAACTGTGGAAATCCATTCTGTAACCGTCGTATCTTGACATCAGAAGAAAATGAAGACAAGTACCTTCGTGGATGCTCACACGAGTGCCGTGTTCACCCACGTAACCGCTATGTTTCAGAAAATGAATTGACACAAGCTGAAGTTGTCGAGCGTCTAGCCGCTATCGGTGAAAGCTTGGATCAAGCAGCTACTGTATAAGATTAAACAGTCCTTAGGGGCTGTTTTTCTATGCTTTTTACTCAAAAATTAATACTCAATGAAAATCAAAGAGCAAACTAGGAAGCTAGCCGCAGGCTGTACTTGAGTACGGCAAGGCGAAGCTGACGCGGTTTGAATTTGATTTTCGAAGAGTATAAAGTTTGTTTTTGTATCTTTCAGAAAAATAAGGTATACTATATGTAAACGATTTCAAAGGAGTCCAGTTATGACGAAAACATTTTTTATTCCAAATAAACAGAGTATTTTAGGAGAACAGGAAATTTTGACTGCCAAGTCGATCTTGGCCTTGTTAGATGGTTTGGAGTCACATAGCTATGATGCTGTCTATCTCCGTCAGCCTCTTAACCGTCTCGAGTATATCGAGTGTGCGATAGTGGGGCAATCACAATTTCTTTTTAAAGTCAGTTATGCTGATAATCACAAGGCTTACCGTATTGATCTTCCTGCCCTACTCACGAAGACAGACTGGGAGATCATCAAGTCATTTTTAGAAGCCCTACTTGCTTATACAGGAACTGAGATTGAAGGACTAGATGGTTTTGATTTTGAAGCTTATTTCCAAGCAAGTATTCAAGCCTATCTGGCAGACACCGCAGCCCGTTTTACGATTTGCCAAGGAATTTTTAATCCTGTTTTCTTTAGTCATGAGGACTTGAAAAGCTTTTTAGGGGAAGATGGCTTGGCTCAGTTTGAAGCACGTGTACGTGCAGTTCAAGAGACAGATGCTTACTTTGCAAGAGTTTCCTTCTATCAGGATGGAGAAGGACAAGTTCACGGTGTTTACCATCTGGCTCAAGGGGTCAAGACCGTTTTACCTAGAGAACCATTTGTTCCTGCTGCCTATATTGAGCAATTGGTGGATAAGGAAGTGCAGTGGGAGATTGACTTGGTTCAAATTACAGGAGATGGCTCTAAACCAGAAGACTATGAAGCCATTGCCCGCTTGGACTATGCAAAATTCCTAGAGTCACTACCATCAGCATCTTACCACCAACTAGACGCCAATCAATTAGAAATTCAACCCATCTTAGAAAAAGATTTTAAAACATTAGCACAAGAAGAGTAAAGTAGAAGCAGGTCAATCGACTTGCTTTTTTGATATAGAAAAATCCTGCCATGGAAGACAGGATTGCTACTCAATGAAAATCAAAGAGCAAACTAGGAAGCTAGCCGCAGGCTGTACTTGAGTACGGTAAGGCGAAGCTGACGTGGTTTGAATTTGATTTTCGAAGAGTATGAAGTTTAAAGAAAGGCCAAGATACGAAGATAATCTCCAATCAGTGCCACTTCAGCTACAAAGAAGAGGAGGATAATGACTCCGTTCACAAGGACAGACAAGAATAATTGATAGAAGGAGTCGGTTTCACTTGCTTGACTTGGCCTTGTAATGATATGGAGACTAGCAAGCAGAATGATTCCAATGCTAATCACACACAAGAGGGCTGTAAATCGCAGGCTATCAAAGAAGGCAAAGAAACTAGCAATAGCAGTGAGGAAGATTGGAATTGCCAAGAGTTGACTATATTGTTGGAGAACCTTTTCTAGCGTCCAGTCCTTTTCTTGGTAGATAAATCGTCTCACGACGAAACTACCCAAGAGGAATGAAAAGAAGAAGAGTGTTGTTGCTACTAGGATAGAGATAATCGAAAAGAGATTCAATGAAGCAAATTGTTCAGGGAAGTGATTATGCATAGTTGCTATATGTCCATAGTAAGCATGTTTGATGTGGTAGATACTAAAGAAAAAGGAAGATGCAGAAAACAGAATGAGCAAGAGAAAGGCTGTGTAACTGTGTGTGCTACTTGTTTCAAGCTTGCTTGTAGGAGATTTGAGAGCCTCCACTAGCCAAGACCAAAAATCAAGCACTTGCTCTTTCCATTTATCCGTAGATTTTGGAGCTTGGTCGGGGATATAGGGACTTTCTAAGGATTGACTGAGAAGAAGGGGCTCTTTCGTGGTTGGTTTTTGCTGAGGAAGTGCTTCTTGGTTCTCTTCAGCTTTAGTGACTTTTTCTGTTTCTTTAGAAAAATCTTGCTCTTCTTCAGTAGAATCTAATGCTTTCTTTTCTTCTATTTCTGTTCTCGCTTCACTGTCTTCAGGCGTTTCAATTTTCTCTTCTTGCTGGCTTTCCAGTTCGACTTCAGCTTGAGAGACTTCCTCCTCTACTTGAGTATTTTTTTCAATTGGTGTATCGAGATCGGCTATCGTTTCTTCAGTCTTGTCTGCAACCTCTTGAGCTTGCTCTTCAGGTTTGTTCTTGCTTGTTGTTTTTACAAAATCATTACTTTCAAACCATTCTTGTTTCATGGTAGAACCTCCTTTTTAGTTAGATAAATATGCTTCCATAGTAGCAGATGTAAGCGCTTTTGTCAACGTCTGTTTGGTATGGATATTAGCTCAATATTATTATCAGCTCTAGCAATGAGTTGATCCTTGACATCGGTTTTTTCAGTTTTGTAAGGGTTGCTTAATTCCGTACCTCTTGATTCAGGCTCTTCTCTTGTGAATTGGTGAATAGAACCATAGTTACTTGAGATGTCCCAGTTAATTCGTTGGTTCTCTTTCTGGTCTAGGATGATTCTGAGATACTTTTTGGCAGTCAGTTCAACCTTACCATGGACTTGGATATTTTCAGAGTGGAAGTGCTTCTCTGTTGACTCTAGTTGACTATCTGTAAGGTCTGTATCAAAGATATTAACGATATTAGGGGTTGTGAGTTTACTGTTTTTGATACGACTTCCTTCAATTCGGAGGAGATAGCCATTTGTATTGAGAGTTGCATTTTCAAGGCTAGCATTTATGATGGTGGTTTGTCCACGATTGGCTGACACGTTGATCCCTTTTAGACTTCTTCCTTTTGGAACTTGGAGAATAACTTCATCAAAACGACTAGAGTAGCTGCTTGCGATATGGAGAATCCCGCCGATTCCAGAAGAGAGAAATGGAGTTTCAGACAGTTTCTTATCAGTGAGGCTCAGCGTTTTATCGTTCTGATTCGTGATAAGATCATGGTGAGCAGAAAGAGATGGATGGTAAGAAATGTGGATTTGATCATCCAAAGAGTCTGTGATGGTGAGCGCGTGTTGGTGGAGAGTGATCTCTAGGTTTTCGACTTCCTTACCAAAGGTCAGCTCTTCCATCCGACTATCATAGACAGGTTCCTTGGACATGGCAAGTAGGCTCTTGATCCCGTCAGATTGGATGCCTACAAAGAGCAGGATAAAGCCGATAACAGTAGTCACCACACCAAAAATGAGAAATCCTCTTGTCCATTTACGCATGCTGGTCACCTCTCTTTCCTTTTTTAAGAACAAATTGCACCAGGCGAACAATGAGTAGGCCGAAGAAACGAGCTACATAGGAAATACCTAGTAAGACTAGTGAAGAAGCACCGATGGCTAGTAAACCAGAACCGAAAATCAAGATAAAGGCTGATTTGGCTTGGGCTAGGACAGTGAAACTTTCAACTAAGAATAGGAATCCGCCGATGATACCAAGTATGGAAACCGCAAAGAAAGCCAGAATGACAGTCAAAGCAGCCACAAGGATTCCGAACAGAGCCACGAGGATGGCGATTCCCAGAGGAATGCCGATGGGTGCTGCAAGGAGAGCTAACAAGGCGATATGCAAAATTTGTCTGTTATTCTTTTGAGCGGGTGCTTCATTGATTTTTTTATTGAGAAGATTGGAGAGAACTTCGTGGGCCGCTTCTTTGGGAGTTCCCAAGCTAGCGATGAGTTCTTCTTCTCCTTCGACTCCAGCATCGTCAAAGAGTTCCCTGAAATAGTCCATGGCTTCAATTTGGTCAGCCTGAGGCAGTTTTTTGAGATAAAGTTCTAGCTGAGTCAGGTATTCAGTTCTTGTCATGGCGGATACTCCCTTCTATGATGCCATTGATGGTGTCTGTATAGAGTGCCCATTCATCTTTTAGGGTCACGAGCTGTTCTATACCACCATTTGTCAAGGAGTAGTATTTGCGCATGCGACCTTGGAACTCTCTAGAATAGGTTGTCAGAAAGCTATTGCCTTCCAATTTTTTTAGGATAGGATAGAGTGTAGATTCTTTGATATTAGCGATCAGCTTAATGGTTTGGCTAATCTCATAACCATAAGAATCATCCTGCTCCAGTACAGCCAAGATGAGAAATTCAATCAAGGCAGAGGATGTTGGAAAGTACATGGGGAACCTCCTTTTCTAATGTGTAAGATTTTTATATATAATTTTTCTACACATACATTGTACATCTAAATGAAAGCCCTGTCAAGAGAAATGTGTAAAATTTTTATATATAAAAAACTTCTAGCTAAAACTAGAAGTTTAGAGGATTTTATCAGCTTTGTCCACTGTAAAGAGGGCCACAGTCATCAGGATATCGACGAGTAAGAGGGCAGCTACAGCTGGCACCCAAGAGTGGAAAAGGTCAAAACTGTAACCAAAGAGGGTTGGCCCAAAGGCTGCTAGGATATAGCCTCCTGTTTGAGATAAACCAGACAATTGTGCAGTCTTTTCAGGGGCGCTTGTCTTGAGTGAAAAGTTGACCATGAGATAGGGGAAGAGGGCGCTGGTCGCGGTTCCGATGAGGAGATGGATGGCAAGCCAGTAAAAGAAATTACCGATTGGGAAAAAGAGCATGGAAATACCGACCACACCAGCTAGTGAAACCAGAGTGAGCATGAGCTGACGGTTACGAGTAGACAAGCTGGTTGTCAGGCTTGGGATAGTCATTGAAAAAGGAATGCTAATCAGGGAGAAGATAGAGGTTAGCAAGCCAGCTTCGTGACTGGATAGGCCTGCATGGATGGCCATGGTAGGTAGCCAGGTCATAGCGGTGTAAAAGAGCAAGGATTGAAAACCTGCAAAGACAATCACTGCCCAGACCTGTTTATTATGCATGACCTTTGTTTTGCTTTTTTGTTTGGTTTGTGGAGCCAGTCTGTGATTATAGCGGTGATTAGGCAGCCAGACCAAAAAAGTTGCTAGGCAGAGCAGGGTGAGGAGGATGATAAGTCCTTTCCAAGAACTGGCTTGTGTAATAGGCACAGCCAGATAGGAGGCCAGAGCCGTTGCAATCCCCATAGAGGTTACATATAAGGTAGTCAGAAAACCAATTTTCTTTGGTTGATTGGCTTGGATAAGACTAGGAAGCAGAACATTAATGACTGCGATACTTGCCCCAACCATCAAGGTTCCTAGATAGAGCAGAGGCAGATTGATTAGTCTAATGAGAGAACCGATGGTCAAGAAGAAAAGGCTATAGGTAAAGAGATGCTCCAAGCCGATTTTTTGAGCCAGTCGGGTAGAAAATAGCGAGAAGAGGGTAAACATGAGGAGGGGAAGGCTGGTCAAGACACCAAGCGAACTAACTTCTACTCCCAGCCCTTGCGAAATATCTCCCAATATAATGGGTAAAACAGTAAAAGGAGTCCGCAAGGAAACACCAATCAGGATAATACCTGGAACAAAAAAGAGTGATTGCTTTTTCATATAATACCTCTTCTAGCTGATTTTAATAACAGCTTATTTTAAGGTTTTTTCCTTATAATGTCAAGTAAGGTTTTGGGCTTTCAAGATAAAAATGGGAAAGTCTTGAAAATTATGATAAAATAGTGGAAGGAAATCTATACATTGGAGAAAAACTGTGTCTGAAAAGCAAAAAATCAGCGTATTGATGTCGGTCTATATCAAGGAAAATCCGACATTTTTAAAGGATGCTATTGAGAGTGTTCAAAATCAGACCCTGAAACCGAGCGAATTGGTTCTGGTTGAGGATGGGCCTTTGACACCTGAGCTCTATCAGGTATTAGACCAGCTTGAAGCTGAGTCTAATATTCCAGTGAAACGCTATCCTCTTGAGCATAATCAAGGTTTGGGTCTGGCTCTTCGACAGGGTGTTTTGCAGTGTCAGTACGATATCATCGCTCGTATGGATACGGATGATATAGCTGTTCCAGACCGTTTTGAGAAACAGGTTCAGCTAATGGAGAAGGACAAGCTCGACCTATTAGGTGGACATATTGCAGAGTTTATTGACAATCCTGATGAGATCGTTTCTTACCGTCGTGTTCCAACCCAGCATGCAGATATTGTAGCTTACCAAAGGATGAGAAGTGCCTTTAACCACATGACTGTCATGTTCAAGAAGGACATGGTTCTCAAGGCAGGCAACTATGAGGATGGCCTTTATATGGAGGATGACCTCCTCTGGCTCAATATGATTGCTGCAGGAGCTAAGACTGGAAATCTCGATCAAATCTTGTGTAAGGTTCGTGTTGGAGCAGGGATGTTTGAGCGTCGTGGGGGACTGCGTTACCTTAAACTCTATCGCCAGGCTCGTCAGCGCATGCTGAAGAGAGGGCAAATTTCTTACATGGAGTATGCCAAGAGTGTTGCCATTCAGATGATTGTTGCCCTTTGTCCCGGATTTGTCCGACAGTTTATTTTTATGAAACTGTTACGAAAAAGCAAGTAAAAGATTGTAGCAAATCGTAAACTTTAGAAAAAGTGTTATAATAACAATATAATGCTCTTCGAAAATCAAATTCAAACCGCGTCAACGTCGCCTTGCCGTACTCAAGTACAGCCTGCGGCTAGTTTCCTAGTTTGTTCTTTGATTTTCATTGAGTATAATCATCCAGCTCTTTTAAGGAGGAGTAAATTTCTATGAATAAAAAACTCACAGATTATGTGATTGATCTGGTGGAAATTTTAAATAAGCAACAAAAACAGGTTTTCTGGGGAATATTTGATATTTTGAGTATGGTGGTTTCCATCATTGTATCTTATATTTTATTCTACGGATTGATTAATCCAGCACCTGTTGACTACATTATCTATACGAGTTTGGCCTTCCTGTTCTATCAATTAATGATTGGATTTTGGGGATTGAACGCTAGTATCAGTCGTTACAGCAAGATTACGGATTTCATGAAAATCTTTTTTGGTGTGACTGCTAGCAGTATCTTGTCATATAGTATCTGCTATGCCTTCTTGCCCCTCTTCTCCATCCGTTTTATCGTACTCTTTATCTTGTTGAGTACTTTCTTGATTTTATTGCCACGGATTACTTGGCAGTTAATCTACTCTAAACGCAAAAAGGGAAGTGGTGATGGAGAACACCGTCGGACCTTCTTGATTGGTGCCGGTGATGGTGGAGCTCTCTTTATGGATAGTTACCAACATCCAACTAGTGAATTAGAACTTGTTGGTATTTTGGATAAGGATGCGAAGAAAAAGGGACAAAAACTTGGTGGGATTCCTGTTTTGGGTTCATATGATGAATTGCCTGAATTAGCCAAACGCCATCAAATTGAGCGTGTTATCGTTGCGATTCCGTCGCTTGACCCGTCAGAATATGAACGTATCTTGCAGATGTGTAATAAGCTGGGTGTCAAATGTTACAAGATGCCTAAGGTTGAAACCGTTGTTCAGGGACTTCACCAAGCAGGTACTGGCTTCCAAAAAATTGATATTACGGACCTTTTGGGACGTCAGGAAATTCGTCTTGATGAATCGCGTCTGGGCGCAGAACTGACAGGTAAGACAATCTTGGTTACAGGTGCTGGTGGTTCAATCGGTTCTGAAATCTGTCGCCAAGTTAGTCGCTTCAATCCTGAACGCATCGTCTTGCTCGGTCATGGGGAAAACTCAATCTACCTTGTTTATCATGAATTGATTCGCAAGTTCCAAGGGATTGATTATGTACCAGTTATCGCAGATATTCAAGACTATGAGCGTCTCTTGCAAGTCTTTGAACAGTACAAGCCAGCTATTGTTTATCATGCGGCTGCCCACAAGCACGTTCCTATGATGGAGCGCAATCCAAAAGAAGCCTTCAAAAACAATATTCGTGGAACTTATAATGTTGCTAAGGCTGTTGATGAAGCCAAAGTGTCTAAGATGGTTATGATTTCGACAGATAAGGCAGTTAATCCACCAAATGTTATGGGAGCAACCAAGCGCGTGGCGGAGTTGATTGTCACTGGCTTTAACCAACGTAGCCAATCAACCTACTGTGCAGTTCGTTTTGGGAATGTTCTTGGTAGCCGTGGTAGTGTGATTCCAGTCTTTGAACGTCAGATTGCTGAAGGTGGTCCTGTAACGGTGACAGACTTCCGCATGACCCGTTACTTCATGACCATTCCAGAAGCTAGCCGTTTGGTTATCCATGCTGGTGCCTATGCCAAGGATGGAGAAGTCTTTATCCTTGATATGGGCAAACCAGTCAAGATTTATGACTTGGCCAAGAAAATGGTCCTTCTAAGTGGCCACACCGAAAGCGAAATTCCAATTGTTGAAGTTGGAATCCGCCCAGGTGAAAAACTCTACGAAGAACTCTTGGTTTCGACCGAATTGGTTGATAACCAAGTTATGGATAAGATTTTCGTTGGTAAGGTTAATGTCATGCCTCTAGAAGCCATCGATCAAAAGATTGAAGAGTTCCGCACTCTTAGTGGAGATGAGTTGAAGCAAGCCATTATCGCCTTTGCCAATCAAACAACCCACGTTGAATAAAAAATCTTTAAAATCAGAAAAACGCATATTATCAGGTCTGAAGAACCTTGGTAATATGCGTTTTGTTATATAGAGACTTATACTCTTCGAAAATCTCTTCAAACCACGTCAACGTCGCCTTGTCGTATAGATGTTACTGACTTCGTCAGTTCTATCTACAACCTCAAAACGGTGTTTTGAGCAGTCTGCGGCTACTTTCCTAGTTTGCTCTTTTATTTTCATTGAGTATTACTTTATTTTCTTCTGAAATGGAGTTGTTGCCCAGTCTATGTTATTGAAAATACTCCAAAACTTCTATGGGTTTGTGAGCGATAAAATCAGGATGATAGTTTAGCAAGTCTGCTTGTTCTCCAAATCCCCAAGTGACGGCCAATTTCTGAATGCCTGTTTCTTGGGCTCCAAGCATATCAAACTTGGTATCACCGATGATGATGGCTTGTTCTGGTGCTAGTTGATGTGTTTGTAAGGCTTGGCGAATGACATCTGCCTTATGGGGTGCTTCAGGGCTGGAACCATAAATGCCATCAAAGAAATGATAGATTCCCAAGTTTTTAGTCATGTCTTGAGCGGTTGGAGTATTCTTTGTAGTGGTGATATAAAGAGGGTAATTGCTCGATAACTTCTCAAGCAAGTCTACAATCTGAGGAAAGAGTTGAGCTTCATGGATGCCTTTCTCCTTATAGTAAGAACGGTATATCTGGACAGCCTCAGAAATTTGGTCTTTGGGAAGGCAGGTCGCAAAACTACTTTCGAGGGGCGGTCCCATAAAACCACGAATAGTTTTGGCATCAGGGCTAGGTACCCCGAGCTCCTTAAAGGTATGGGTAAAGGCATTGTGAATCCCGATAGAACTGTCAACGAGGGTTCCATCCAGATCGAAAAAGATAGCTGTGATAGAGGTCATGGTTTCTCCTATTTTGATAAGTTATTCTCCGAAAATTTCTTTTTGGAGGCGACGACCAGTAGGGGTGGCAGCGAGTCCACCTTCAGCTGTTTCACGAAAGGCAGTTGGCATGCTTGCTCCTACTTGGTACATGGCATCGATAACTTCATCCACAGGAATTTTAGATTCGATACCTGCCAGGGCCATGTCTGCTGCGATGAAGGCAAAGCTAGCTCCCATGGCATTACGTTTAACACAGGGAACTTCAACCAAGCCGGCAACAGGGTCACAGATGAGGCCTAGCATATTTTTAATGACAAAGGCAATGGCCTGACTGGCCTGATAAGGTGTTCCACCGGCAGCTAGAGTCAAGGCTGCAGCACTCATAGCAGAGGCCGAACCAACCTCGGCCTGACAGCCACCTTCAGCACCTGAGATAGAGGCATTGTTTGCGATGACTAGTCCAAAGGCACCGGCAGCAAAGAGAAAATCCAGCTGTTGCTCGTGGCTGAGGTCTAATTTTTCAATAGCAGCAGTGAGAACGGAAGGCAGACAGCCAGCACTTCCAGCGGTTGGAGTGGCACAAACCAAGCCCATTTTGGCATTGTGTTCATTGACTGCAATGGCATTTCGGGCAGCAGAGAGAATCGTGTAATCTGACAGAGTTTTTCCGTTTTTAATGTAGTGATCCAATTTGGCAGCATCTCCACCTGTCAGGCCACTACGAGATTTATTTTCATTGAGGCCAAGTTGGACAGAGGCTTTCATGACTTCCAGATTGCGTTCCATGAGAAGGAAGACTTCTTCACGTTCGCGACCGGTCAATTCAAACTCTGTTGTAATCATGAGTTCTGCGACATTTCCTTGAAAGTCCAGATCTGCTTGCTCGACCAATTCTTTGATAGAATAAAACATGCTTCCTCCTATTTAAAGAAATTGACATTGTGGAGATGAGGGATTTTTCGAATTTCTTCGATGGCCTCATCACAGTTGCGACTGTCAACTTCGATAATCATAATGGCTTTTTCACCAGCTTTTTCACGAGTAACATTCATCTGGGCGATATTGATATCATAGCGGGAAAGTGCCTCTGTTACGAGGGCAATCATACCTGGAATATCTTGATGAACAATGATGATAGTCGGTGTATTCATATTGAGAGAGACGGCAAAGCCATTGAGTTCGGTTACCTGAATATTTCCTCCCCCGATAGAAATACCAGTCACGCTAATGGTCTTATGAGCATTTTTAACGGTAATTTTAGTGGTGTTTGGGTGAGGGGCATTGCTGTCTTTCTGAATGGTCCAGACAATCTTGATGCCACGCTTGTGGGCAATTTCCAGGCTGTTTGGGATTTCAGGATCATCTGTATCCATGCCCAAAATACCTGCAACAAGGGCTAGGTCTGTTCCGTGACCACGATAGGTCTTGGCAAATGAGTTAAATAGTTGGAATTCGACTTCTGTCGGAGTATCATCAAAAATGGAAGAGACAATCTTCCCAATACGAACAGCACCAGCTGTATGGCTACTAGATGGGCCAATCATAACTGGTCCGATGATATCAAAGACAGATTGAAAACGAAGTGATTTCATCAGTTTCCCCTTATAAAAATTCTTATCTCTATTATATCAAAGAATGAAGGTCTTGGCTTTAATTGTGGATGAAAACCTTTTTACACTACAAATAGCATAAAAAAGCATCTTTTGTAACAAAAAATAGCTTATTTAGGGAAATAAAAAATAATTTTGTAATATTTCTACATAAAAGTGTCAAGAAACGGTAATATTTAAAGGGTATGATAGAACTATAGAAAGAAGGAGAATTTTCAAATATGAAATCAACAACTAAAAAGATTAAAACAACTCTTGCAGGAGTAGCTGCCTTGTTTGCAGTATTTGCTCCATCATTTGTATCTGCTCAAGAATCATCAACTTACACTGTTAAAGAAGGTGATACACTTTCAGAAATCGCTGAAACTCACAACACAACTGTTGAGAAATTGGCAGAAAACAACCACATCGACAACATTCATTTGATTTATGTTGGTCAAGAGTTGGTTATCGATGGTCCTGTAGCACCTGTTGCAACACCAGCGCCAGCTACTTATGCGGCACCAGCTGCTCAAGATGAAACTGTTTCAGCTCCAGCAGCAGAAACTACAGAAGTAGCAGAGGAAGCAGCTCCAGCGGCAAGCGCACCTGCAGCAGAAGAAACAGTTGTTTCAACAGAAGCTTCAGCACCTGCTGCAACTGTAAGCGGATCTGAAGCAGAAGCTAAAGAATGGATCGCTCAAAAAGAATCAGGCGGTAGCTACACAGCTACAAACGGCCAATACATTGGACGTTACCAATTGACAGATTCATACTTGAACGGTGACTACTCAGCTGAAAACCAAGAACGTGTAGCAGATGCTTACGTTGCAGGACGTTACGGTTCATGGTCAGCCGCTAAAAACTTTTGGCTTAACAATGGCTGGTATTAAGAAATAGGGGAAAGAGCTTTGAATAGCTCTTTTTTCTTTCCTTTTTAGAATCCTGTTCACACTATGTAGACAATCTGATATAATCTTCTCAAAAAAGTAGTATAATGTTTTTATAGAATATAAATAGTGGTGGTTAGCATGCATGCATTATTAGCAACAAGATTAAAAAATAAGCGAAAAGAGCTGGGCTGGTCGCAAAAAGAGTTGGCAGAAGGAATTTGCCAACAAACTCAGATAAGTCGAATGGAACAAGGTAAATATATGCCAGGAGCAGATTTGTTATATAAATTATCTGAAAAAATGGGCTTAAATATGGACTATTTCTTTTCAGGAGAAATTTCGAAAGAGTTTCTAGGTTTATCTGCTTTCAAGAGATTGTCTGAAACATTGTTGGAAAATCAAGATTATGCCTCTTTAAAATATGCCTTTGAGGGAGAAAGAAAGCAACAGACTTCTTTATCTTTTGATGAAAAGATTTATCTGGACTGGATAGATGCCATTCTAACCTATCAATGTGAACATCAATTAAAACTAGCTATTTCAAAAATAGAGGACATCCTCAGTAGGATTAGTATTGATAAAGTGGATTATTTGTATATTTTGAATACCCTGCTGATTTTCTTAGGCTATGATGAGGATAAGGAGAAATTTGAACAACTATATGAACAGGTTTCCGTAGCTCTTTCAAAAATCGATACCAGTGTGCGTGAACAAATTGAGTTGTATATCAAAATAAAATACAATTATTGTTACCACCTTTGGAAACAGGAGGAGATGGACAAGTCCAGAGCGCTATTATTAGAGATGATTGAATTTTGTAACAAGTATCATAGTAGCTTTAGGTTAGCAGATTTATATTGCTTGTTGGGAAATGTAACAGAAAATCTTGATATCTCTGTTGCTAAGGACTATTATATGAAAGCTAAGGTGCTCTATCTAATTGAAAATAATGAAGTTATGGCACTAAAGGTAGAACAATATCTGATGGATAAGCAGTCAGAGAATGTATGAGGATAGCAGAAGCTATCTTTTTTATGTGCAAGATATAACTATAATTCTTCTTTTCAAAAATATCTAATATGTTGCTTGAATTGCTTGACAGGTTATATATGTTGATTTATAATATAGGTGAAACGAGTTGTGTAAACGCTACCAAAAACGGTATTCTTAACTTTGTATTTATTCGAGAATTATGATGTAGCTAGAAAAGGCGTGGAAAAATGTTTAAAATTAAGGAGCTTTTTCGAGTAGTCATGATATTTGTGATAGGAATTATCCTAATTTTAATGACACCAGTTTTATTTAAAGTTGTTATGGAACTATTTTCAAAATAAATAGGCCTCTGCTTTAAGTGGAGTAGTGAATCAGGAGGTTAAGTGATGAACTATAATTTAAAATATATCTTATCAGGAATATTTATCATAGTCTTTATAGGTTTCCTAGTCTGGATGCGTTATTTTAATCAGAGGAAGGAAGAAGAGCATTCGGATGTGTCTTTTGAAGCGAGGTTAGACAGTGAGGTCAAGACCTTATATAAACAACTAGCATTGAGTGAGGAACCTCACTATTTCTTAGCTTATCGCTACTTACACCCTTGGTTTAATCTAGCGATTTTACCACCAACAGTTGAAATTTTCTTAACTAAAATAGCGCTGGTGATGGTAACTCCAGATGAACTACTGATAAGAAATCTTGGGAATGGGATGACTTTCACAAGTGAGCATCATCGTGATTTGCGGCAAGGACTTATCCGCATTCCAAAATCAGGGATGAAAGAATTTGAGATTCGCAACTGGAAAAGAGCTTTTGTATTTGGAGATTTTTTGACAATCAAAACAAGCCAACATAGCTATTATTTGCAGGTCAGAGATGATGGCATTCAGAGGGGAAGTCTTTCTACCAAACATTTCTCCGACTTGAAACGACAAGATTTTTTAGGATTATTGACAGATAAAAGGACATTTTGATAGACAATTGCCCAAAAAGCCAATCTCTGAACGTTCAAAAATTCAAAAACCACACAGTATTCATTTTGATTTGATTGTGTTTAAGATTGGAATTACAGTGTGGTTTTATTAGGAAGTTAGTTTTTGCTAGCCTCGTCTCTTCACGGGAGGTATCTCTATGAAAAAAATCAGTCATCTTTGTATGTTTCTGCTCTTGCTGTGTACCACTTTTTTTGTTTTTAATGTAAACTACACACGTGAAGCGGTTCGGATTCGGGAAATGGGAAAGACTGTAGATTCTTTGGATTTGTATTTGAAAGATATTAACGAACCTGCAGCGTCTGTTCTTCGATTTTTTGAGGATGTATCAAAGGAGTACAAGGTCTCCATCATCAAAACAGACAGTGGTGATGAGGTAATCAAGTCTGGTGTTTTTGATAAAGATACCTTCCCCTACCAAGAGTTTGGGATTTCTTCTCTTGATTTTACCACAGATGGTGAAGGAGTCTACAGTAATAAAGAAATTTCTAATAAACTTGGTACGATTCCGACCCTTCTAAAAGCCAAGCCTATTCAGCTTATGACTTTTCAAACCTATATCAAGGATACATCTCGTAGTTTAAATGGTCGCTATACGATAACTTCTACACAAGAGATGGATAAGGATAGGATTGTACAGAAATGGAGCGATTTTTTCAAGATAGACCAGGCTACCTTGCTAGAGCCTACCTATAAAAGTGCAGTGGAAGTCATAAATCGAGATTTGCTTTTATCTGCCATTGTTTTTGTCTTGGCTATTTTACTTCTTGTGTTAGTAACAGTTTATCAGCCGATGATGGAGATGAAACGAGTGGGGGTTCAAAAGTTACTTGGTTTTCAAAGCGGGGCAATTTTAGCTGGTTTTGTAAAGACTAATTTTTATCTTCTCTTGGGTGGAAGTCTTGTCATTGACTTGGGACTATTTTTAGTGCTGGACTACAGGCCAAAACTTCTGTTCCCAAGTTTACTCTTATCCCAATTTCTGCTTTTACAGTTGTATTTGTTCATCAGTTGGCTGACCTATCTGATGATTCAGAAAATGACAGTTAGTTCCATGTTGAAAGGTTTTTCATCTGTCAAACTTGGTCTCATCTTCAATTATGTGATGAAAATAGGGACAACTATTTTACTGACGGCCTTACTGATTGGGGTAGGCAGAAGTCTAGAACAAGAAAACAAAGAACTTGCTTATCAGCAACAGTGGGTAAACCAAGGGAATTACTTGACCTTAGAAACCTTCCAACTCAATGACAACCTGTGGCAAGAAGAGCTAGCAGGTTCAGGGAAATCTACAGATTATTTCTACCAATTTTATCAAGATTTGCTAGCAAAAATACAAGTAAATTATGTGCGAAGTGCGAGTCTTCCTATCAAACCAGTCATCAAAGCAGAACAAGTGCAGCACTACCAACTGCCTGATAAGGTAGATGTTTACTATGCTAATAGCAATTTTCTAAAGAGCAAGGGATTCAAGTTACCAGATACCAGCACTAAAAAAGTTATTTTGATGCCAGCCAGTGCCAAAGGACAAGAAGGCAAGAATCAGTTCTTGGGAAAATCCATAGCCTATCTTTCTATGAGGTATGAAGATCAGCAAAAGCAAAGGATAGAAGATATGGATGTAGAAATTGCCTACTATGAAGGAGATTGGTCTTTCTTCCCTTATAATAATGAGCGAAAGGAAAATCTCCACAATCCAATCATTAGTCTGGTAAATGATCAAGACATGATGTGGGAAGAAAAGACTCGCTTGTCAACGACAGGTTTAAACAATCCGATGAAAGTTGAAAATACAGAACAAAATCAAAAAGTGATTACGGAGTTAGTTGAGAAATTATCAGATGGGAATTATTTAAAATTTTCATCGATTCAAGCCATTCAACAAGAGAAAGTAGATTCTTATCGAGATGCAGTTCGAAATCTTAATATACTCTTTGCTTTGTTTGGTCTCCTTAGCATGATGATTTCCTACTTCTTACTAGTAACAACTTTCTTGTTGAAGCGTAGGGATATCATTACCAAGAAGTTTATGGGGTGGAAACTGGTCGATCGCTACCGTCCTCTCCTCGTTCTGCTCTTGCTGGGCTATAGTCTCCCTCTTCTAGTCTTGATTTTCTTTGCCCATGCGTTCTTGCCACTTCTGCTGTTTGCAGGCTTTACATGTCTGGATATACTATTTGTGCTAGTCTTGGCTTCTAGGATGGAGAAAAGAAGTCTAGTAGAGTTATTGAAAGGGGGCATCTTATGATTGAGTTGGAAAATATTACCAAAACCATTGGGGGAAAAGTGATTTTGGATCACTTGTCTCTTAGGATTGATCAGGGGGATTTGGTAGCCATTGTTGGTAAGAGTGGTAGTGGTAAGTCGACCTTGTTAAATTTATTAGGTTTAATAGATGGTGATTATAGCGGACGGTATGAGATTTTTGGCCAGACAAACCTAGCGGTTAATTCTGCCAAGTCACAAACAATAATCCGTGAACATATCTCTTATCTATTTCAAAATTTTGCCCTGATTGATGATGAAACGGTCGAGTACAACCTCATGCTGGCGTTGAAATATGTGAAATTGTCCAAGAAAGACAAGCTCAAAAAGGTGGAAGAGATTTTAGAGAGAGTAGGTTTGCCAGCTACGTTGCATCAAAAGGTCTCCGAGTTGTCTGGTGGTGAACAACAACGAATTGCAGTTGCTAGAGCCATCTTAAAACCCAGCCAGCTGATTTTAGCCGATGAACCGACAGGTTCGCTGGACCCTGAAAATAGAGATTTGGTCTTGAAGTTTCTCTTAGAGATGAATCGCGAGGGGAAAACAGTCATTATTGTGACCCACGATGCTTATGTAGCCCAACAATGTCATCGTATCATTGAATTGGGCGAGGGGAAATGAGTTAGCTCTGCTTATTTTGACTGACTGAATACTCATGTTTCCCCACAGATAAATAGCATCAATAAGCCTAGGAATGAAATTTTTATGTAGTTTTCCTAGGTTTTTAAGGAACAACTTGGCCATGTCCTAGATAAACTGGCTCATCTCAAAGGTGTTTTATTAGACTTGGCGGAAAATCATGTGGAGACGATCATGCCGGGCTATACCCATCTGCAACATGATCAGCCTATTAGTTTTGCCCACCACCTGATGGTTTACTACAATATGTTTCAAAGAGATAGTGAACGTTTTGAATTTAACCAGAAGCATACAGACCTATGCCCTCTAGGTGCGGCAGCTTTGGCAGGAACGACTTTCCCCATTGATCGTCAATTGTCTAGCAATTGTCTAGCAATTTGCTGGAGTTTAAGCAACCTTATACAAATTCTTTGGATGCTGTTAGTGACCGCGATTTTATCTTAGAATTTCTATACAACGCCAGCATACTCATGATGCATATGAGCCGTTTTTGCGAAGAAATAATAAATTGTTGTAGTTTTGAGTACCAATTCATTACCTTGTCAGATACGTTTACAACAGGTTCCTCTATTATGCCCCAAAAGAAAAATCTAGATATGGCTGAGTTGATTCGAGGAAAGACTGGTAGAGTTTATGGGAATCTGTTTGGACTATTGACAGTCATGAAGTCCTTGCCTTTAGCTTATAATAAGGATTTGCAAGAGGATAAGGAAGGGATGTTTGATACGGTCGAAACGATTTTAAATTTCCTCGATGTATTGGCAGGGAAAGGTTTGCCATTTAGAGAAGCTCATGAGGTTGTGGGAAGATTAGTGCTAGACTCTATCAAGTGTGCTAAAAATATTCAAGATTGGAGTCTGTAGGAATTACAAACCTATCATTCCCTCATTGCCGAGGATATTTATGTCTACTTGCAACCTAAAACTGCTGTTCAAAGACGAAATTCCTTGGGAGGTACAGGATTTGAACAAGTGAAATACCAGATTGCAGTTGCTAAGAAAGCGAATAAAGATTTAAAAAGTTGATAAGCAGTAAAAATAAAGGCGCAAGCTTATTTTCATAATAAGGCAGTGTGAGACTTTATTTTGTGATTTTTATCCGTTTTGTAATGATTTTTTGTCTACTATGTAGGATGGATATAAACTCAATTTCAGAAGAAATGAAGTAAATCTTTCCACAATAAAACGCATATTATCAAGATTTTTGTGTACTGCACCCCAAAAGTTAGATTTTTTCTGTCTAACTTTTGGGGTGCAGTTCATTGTCTACCTGATACTATGCGTTTTTATGATTTCAAAGCTTTTTTGGCCAGTCTTTTTCTTAAGGATTAACGCTGACCGAATGATGTAACTCCGCCACCTAAACTAGCGAGATCATCACTATTTATTGTGGGAACTTCAGCATTGTTACTATTGGTATTAGTCTCTGCTTGAGCTTCTGAAGTATTAGCAGCTTGATTTTGTGTACTTACCCCATCATTTCTGCTGCTGCCAGCACTATCAGATGAAGGTTGTTCGCTTGCAGGTGCCTGTGAACTGTATCTGCTCCCATTTGACTCAGTATAGCTTGGAGTGTAGCTGCTTCCTTGTGAAGAATAGCTTTCTCTTCTCTCCTCGATACTAGTCGTTTCTGTTTCTTTTTTGTCAGTCTTTTGTCCTTCTTTTTTGGTCAAGACTTCAACTTGCTTTTGGAATTTAGAAATCAGTTCTTGAATGGGTTTTATTTTTTCATCAATAGTGGCTTGTTCGCTTGTGGAGTTAACACTTTTAATGATTTCTAGTATTTTTTGTAAGGAAGTGATGGCTGTTTCAAGTGTTTGTTTATCTTCAAACTGACTATCGGATTCCTTTATATCCATTTTTAAAGCTTTTTCGCTATAATGATTGGTTATTTTATCGGCAGTAGAAGTAAGAAAGTCTGCTAATGTTTGCTTGCCTTCGTCAGTGTTTGGCTTCAATTCTTGAATTTTTTTCCAATCCTCTATAATTGTTTCAGAATCGATATTAAAATCTTTGATGGCTTTTTTTACTTGTTCGACATCTTGTTCATTTTTTTGCCGTTTGAAGAAAGCAATATTGCCTCTTTCTGTTAAGATGTTTTCTTGATGAATGACTAAACCTATTAAAAGTCCAATACTTGCGACAATGATAATAGTAAAAATGGTATTTTTTGATTTTAGAATATCTTTGTAGTTTTTCACAATCGTTCTACGTACATGGATGGTAGTATCTTTAAGGGATCATGTACGTATTCCTCCTCAATATAGTATATCATTTTTAGTTTATTTTATAAATAAGATAATAAGCAGTAGAGGGATTAAGCTATAAATTACCCTCTTTTTAAACAATTATATATGTATTTACAAAGAGGTTGGTCGATTGACAGCCTCTTTCTTGTCTTCTCTAACCAAGCATGTTATAATGAATACTGCTCAAGCGACCTTCAATCGTTAAAGCACACACGACCTTCAATCGTGAATAAACGAATAGATGGGAGACTTACCATGAGTGATAACTCTAAAACACGTGTTGTCGTGGGGATGAGTGGTGGTGTCGATTCGTCGGTGACGGCTCTTCTTCTCAAGGAGCAGGGCTACGATGTGATCGGTATCTTCATGAAGAACTGGGATGACACAGATGAAAACGGCGTCTGTACGGCGACCGAAGATTACAAGGATGTGGCTGCGGTGGCAGACCAGATTGGCATTCCTTACTACTCTGTCAACTTTGAAAAAGAGTACTGGGACCGCGTTTTTGAATATTTCCTAGCGGAATACCGTGCGGGACGCACGCCAAATCCAGACGTTATGTGCAACAAGGAAATCAAGTTCAAGGCTTTTTTGGACTATGCTATGACCTTGGGGGCAGACTATGTGGCGACTGGGCATTATGCTAGAGTGGCGCGTGATGAGGATGGCATTGTTCACATGCTTCGTGGCGTGGACAATGGCAAGGACCAAACCTATTTCCTCAGCCAACTTTCGCAAGAACAACTTCAAAAAACCATGTTCCCCTTGGGACATTTGGAAAAGCCTGAAGTTCGCAGACTAGCAGAAGAAGCAGGACTTGCGACTGCTAAGAAGAAAGATTCGACAGGGATTTGCTTTATCGGAGAAAAGAACTTTAAAAACTTCCTCAGCAACTACCTGCCGGCTCAGTCTGGTCGCATGATGACTGTGGATGGTCGCGATATGGGCGAGCATGCAGGTCTTATGTACTATACGATTGGTCAGCGTGGCGGGCTTGGTATCGGTGGGCAACACGGTGGTGACAATGCCCCTTGGTTCGTTGTCGGAAAAGACCTAAGCAAGAATATCCTCTATGTCGGACAAGGATTCTACCATGATTCGCTCATGTCAACCAGCCTTGAGGCTAGTCAAGTTCACTTTACTCGTGAGATGCCAGAGGAATTTACACTCGAATGTACGGCTAAATTCCGCTACCGTCAGCCTGATTCTAAGGTGACCGTCCATGTCAAAGGAGACAAGGCAGAGGTCATCTTTGCGGAACCACAACGCGCGATTACACCAGGACAGGCAGTTGTATTTTACGATGGCGAAGAGTGTCTAGGTGGTGGCTTGATTGACAATGCTTACCGTGACGGACAAGTTTGTCAGTACATTTAGATTGACAAATTTTCTCAATTTGCTACAATAATAAAAGCAATAGAAATGATGGTCAAAGCTCATGGATGTTGCAGGCTTTTTTGTCCTGCACTTCTTTGGAGTTTTGACTGTTTTTGTGTCGTTTAAGGGAAAGGACAAGAATGACTCAGCAAGACTTTCGGACAAAAGTAGACAATACGGTTTTTGGTGTTCGGGCGACAGCTTTGATTCTTCAAAATCGCAAGCTTCTAGTCACCAAAGATAAGGGCAAGTATTACACTATCGGAGGTGCCATCCAAGTCAATGAAAGCACGGAAGACGCGGTAGTCCGTGAAGTGAGGGAAGAACTAGGTGTCAAAGCTCAAGCTGGGCAGCTAGCTTTTGTGGTTGAAAATCGTTTTGAACAGGACGGTGTTTCCTATCACAATATCGAGTTTCATTATCTGGTGGACTTGCTTGAAGATGCTCCATTGACCATGCAGGAAGATGAGAAAAGGCAGCCCTGTGAGTGGATTGACATAGACAAGCTTGAGGATATCAATCTAGTTCCAGCCTTTTTGAAAACAGCCCTGCCAGATTGGGACGGCCAACTAAGACACATTCATCTTGAGGAATAGGAGAGAAAAGGATGGTTAAGCTTATTGCCCATGTACTTGTTCATAGTGGAGATGATTATTTGCTCATTCAGCGTTCGGAAATTAAAAGAGGACAACCCAATGTTTATCCAACTTACTGGGATATTCCTGGTGGCGGGGTTGAAAAGGGTGAACTTCCGCGAGATGGAGCTCTTAGAGAATGTATTGAAGAAGCGGGAGTTCGGCTAGATAACAGTTCGCTCAAACTTCTTCATGAAGATAGTCAACTGGATACCTCTAAGGATACGGTCTTTACTCGCTTAGTTTATAAAGCAGAGTGGGTTGGGGAGAAGCCAATTATCAGATTAGATCTTGAAGAGCATACGCACTTTAAATGGGTTACTATGGCTCAAGCTCTAGAGGAGGAGAAGTTAGTTCCTTATTTACGAGAAATTTTTGAAAGGTTAAGAAATGACATATAATTTTACTGAAGAATACGATATTATTGTAATCGGTGCGGGACACGCTGGGGTAGAAGCATCCCTAGCTGCCAGTCGTATGGGTTGTAAGGTCTTACTTGCGACCATCAACATTGAAATGCTGGCTTTCATGCCTTGTAATCCTTCTATCGGTGGTTCTGCCAAGGGGATTGTCGTGCGTGAAGTTGATGCACTTGGTGGTGAAATGGCTAAAACCATTGACAAGACTTACATCCAGATGAAGATGCTCAACACAGGTAAGGGTCCTGCCGTTCGTGCCCTTCGTGCGCAGGCTGACAAGGAGCTTTACTCTAAGGAGATGCGCAAGACAGTTGAAAATCAAGAAAATCTGACTCTTCGTCAGACCATGATTGATGAGATTTTGGTTGAAGATGGCAAGGTTGTCGGTGTTCGTACAGCGACCCATCAAGAATATGCTGCCAAGGCTGTTATCGTGACCACAGGGACTGCTCTCCGTGGGGAAATTATCATCGGAGACCTCAAGTACTCATCAGGTCCTAACCACAGCCTAGCTTCTATTAACCTTGCTGACAATCTCAAGGAACTGGGCCTCGAAATTGGTCGTTTCAAGACGGGAACGCCTCCACGTGTCAAGGCTTCTTCAATCAACTACGATGTGACCGAGATTCAGCCAGGAGACGAAGCGCCAAATCACTTCTCATATACTTCACGTGATGAGGACTATGTAAAGGACCAAGTGCCATGCTGGTTGACCTACACCAACGGTACAAGTCATGAGATTATCCAAAACAACCTCCACCGTGCGCCTATGTTTACAGGTGTGGTCAAGGGAGTGGGTCCTCGTTACTGTCCGTCGATTGAAGACAAGATTGTGCGCTTTGCGGACAAGGAACGCCACCAACTCTTCCTTGAGCCAGAAGGGCGCAATACTGAGGAAGTCTATGTCCAAGGCCTCTCAACCAGTTTACCTGAAGATGTGCAACGTGAACTTGTTCATTCTATCAAAGGTTTGGAAAATGCAGAGATGATGCGAACAGGTTATGCCATTGAGTATGACATGGTCTTGCCACACCAGTTGCGTGCGACTCTGGAAACCAAGAAAATCTCCGGACTTTTCACTGCTGGTCAGACCAATGGAACGTCAGGTTACGAAGAAGCTGCTGGGCAAGGGATTATCGCAGGTATTAATGCGGCTCTGAAAATCCAAGGCAAGCCTGAATTGATTTTGAAGCGCAGTGATGGTTATATCGGGGTGATGATTGATGACTTGGTGACCAAGGGAACCATTGAACCCTACCGTCTATTGACCAGTCGTGCTGAATACCGTCTCATTCTCCGTCATGACAATGCCGATATGCGTTTGACAGAGATGGGACGCGAGATTGGACTTGTGGACGATGAACGCTGGGCTCGATTTGAAATCAAGAAAAATCAATTTGACAATGAGATGAAACGTCTAGACAGCATCAAACTAAAGCCAGTCAAGGAAACCAATGCTAAGGTTGAGGAGATGGGCTTCAAGCCGTTGACCGATGCAGTGACAGCCAAGGAATTCCTTCGCCGTCCAGAAGTTTCTTACCAAGATGTGGTTGCCTTTATTGGACCAGCAGCAGAGGACTTGGATGACAAGATTATTGAATTGATTGAAACAGAAATCAAATACGAAGGCTATATTTCCAAAGCCATGGATCAGGTAGCCAAGATGAAACGCATGGAAGAAAAACGCATTCCAGCCAATATAGACTGGGATGATATTGACTCCATTGCGACAGAAGCTCGTCAAAAGTTCAAACTCATCAATCCAGAAACCATCGGCCAAGCCAGCCGTATTTCGGGAGTAAACCCAGCAGATATTTCTATTTTGATGGTATATCTTGAAGGTAAAAATCGTAGTATTTCTAAAACTCTTCAAAAATCAAAATGATACGTCGTCGGCTTCTTACGAATGAGTTCAAAGCTTGGCTTTGATTCATCTCCAGCCTCCCATAGTTCCCCGAACTATGGGAGCTAACTCAAGTTATGCTTTCGCCTAGCCTTCTAGTCTGATTTCGATTTTTATTGAGTTTTAATCTCAAAAGAAAGCATAGAGAAAAACAGCTCCGAAAAATCGGGGCTGTTTTATGATTTATTCTTCATCTGGTGTAAGGATCATTGGGATGATAATCGGTTCACGTTCTGTATTTTCATAAAGGAAGGGGCGAATAGCGTTGACAATGGCACCATTGACAGATTGAACGCTAGCATCCTTGTTTTTCAGTGCGATACGAATTGCATTGAAGAGGATGCGTTGGCTTTGGCGAATCAAGTCGCCAGACTCTCTCATGTAGACAAAGCCTCGACTGAGGATGTCTGGACCAGATAGAATCATCTGCGATTTGAAGTCAACAGTTGCGACTGCCAGAACGACACCGTCTTCAGATAGATCGCGACGATCTTTGAGGACCGCAGCGCCGATTTCACCGATACGATTTCCATCGACATAGATGTCTTGGGCATTGAAATGACCTGCGATACGAGCTGAGTCAGCAGTAAGGGCAAGCACATCACCATTGCTCATGATAAAGATATTGTCCTTTTCAACACCAGTATCCACCGCTAGTCCAGCGTGGACTTTTTGCATGCGGTATTCACCGTGGACAGGCATGAAGTATTTTGGCTTAATCAAGCGGAGCATGAGTTTTTGCTCTTGCTGGCCACCGTGTCCAGATGTATGGATATTGTTAACCTTACCGTGGATAACTTCGACACCAGCTTCTGAAATGATGTTAATCAGCTTGTTGACGCTAGTCGTATTTCCAGGGATTGGACTTGAAGAGAAGATAACGGTATCACCTGGTTGGAGTTGTACCTGACGGTGGGTTCCGTTGGCGATACGAGAGAGGGCCGCCATTGGCTCACCCTGACTACCTGTACAGAGGATAAGAATCTCGCCTGCAGGGTAATCTTTGATTTCATTTGGCTCGATAAAGGTTCCCTTAGGAGCTTTGATGTAGCCAAGATCGATTCCGTTGACAATGGCCTTTTCCATAGAACGACCAAAGACCGCAATCTTACGTCCAGTCTTAACAGCAGCTTCTGTTGCTTGTTGGAGACGGAAGATATTTGAGGCAAAGGATGCAAAGATGATACGTCCTTCGATGCCTTGGATAATCTTCATGATGGACTGGCCAACGACTTTTTCAGAGTTGGTAAAGGTTGGCACTTCCGCATTTGTCGAGTCCGAGAGGAGACAGAGTACGCCTTCTTCACCAAGGGCAGCCATACGATGCAAGTCCGCAGGTTCTCCAACTGGCGTGAAGTCGAACTTGAAGTCACCCGTACAAACGATTTTCCCTTGAGGAGTATGAATGACAATCCCCAAAGGCTCTGGAATAGAGTGAGTCGTTCTAAAGAAAGTTGCCTTGAGATTTTTAAAGGTCAACTCAGTGTTGTGGTTGATTTCGTAAAGTTTGGCGTTGCGCAAGAGGCCGTGTTCTTCGAGTTTCCCACGGATCAAAGCCAAGGCAAGCGGTCCAGCGTAGATAGGGACATTTGCTTGCTTGAGCAGGAAAGGAATGCCACCTATGTGGTCCTCGTGTCCATGTGTGATTAAGACAGCCTTGACTCGGTCGATATTGTCCACGATGTAAGAGTAATCAGGAATGACGTAGTCGATACCCAGCAAGTCATCTTCTGGGAATTTAATCCCAGCATCGACGATGATAATCTCATCTTGGTATTCAATTCCGTAAGTGTTTTTCCCGATTTCTCCCAGACCACCGATGGCAAAAACGCCGACTTCTTCAGGTTTAAGAGTATAGGCCATATTAGAACTCCGTGATTTCGAAGGCGCCAGTTTCTTTTTCGTAATCTAGCAATTTGTCAGACAAGAGTTCGATATACTCGATATTGTACTCTGGGCGATTTTCTTCGACAAGTTGACGAGCAGCGATACGGCCCTCAAGTTCTGAGCTGGCATCGATGTCTAGGTAAAGTGCGCGTGTTGTTTCACGGCGTGGGCTACGTTCTTTTGTTTCTTGATAAAAAACTTTGTAAATCATATAGTTCCTTTCTATTTACAGGTCAGCTTATTCCAAACTTTTAGCAGAGAATTGCTTGATTTCATTCCATTTTTGTCTAGATTGACCTTGATTCGTTACAATTATTTCAATTATACCACAAAATGAAAAATTAGTAAAAGACGGAAACGAGAAAGTCATAGGGTTACTCGTTGGTAAGCGTTTGCAAAAATAAAGAAAATATGTTATTTTGATAATGGAAGTGGAATTTATCATTTGTCACAATTCCCTATAGTTTTTAAGTCAAGGAGGTTGCCCTATGTATAATTTATTTGCTTTTGCTATCGGAGCTCGCTTAGTAGCTTTTATTGTTTTTGTTGCTTGCGTTTATGGAGGGAATCTTCTATTTGCCAAACTGGAACAACGACAAACCAAGTTCTTGTGGAAAATTACCTTTGTGACTCTCTACTCGCTTTTTCTCCTCCTCGTAACCTATGTAGTTTGGTTTATATTTTACTTTGGATTAAATGCTTAGATGCCCTGCTCTGCTGGGGTATTTTTGTTTGGGGGCAAAGAAAATTCCACCCCATCTATCAAGATGAGGTGGTCTTTGCATTTTTCTAAAATGACATGACAATGGAATTTTCAGAGCTTATTAGCTTTATATTAATGATTCTTCTGCTCAAAAATAGAGTTGAAGACTAAAAACAAAACAATACAAACAGATAAATCGATTGGTAAAGGGATAGTAGTAATGTTTAAATCATTGAGAATGCTGAGCAAACTATAAGAGATAAAGATAATAAAATTTATCCTTCTAAAAATGTGTTTTTTATCTAGCATGACTTACCAAACTTTTTACGAAGGTCTTTTCCAATGGTATAACCTGCCATAAATAAAGCGATACCAACACCTACACCAAAACCACCCTTTATTTCTTGCAATTCCTTATTAGAAATTTCACAATAGTTGTTCAAATCTTTCATCATATTAATCTCCTCCTAAAAAATAACCAGCTGCCAAACCAGAACCTACAAGTGCTGTTCCACCTGCAATAGCTTTCCAAGATACTGCTACTCCAAAGATAACCAAGGGAGCGAGACCGCCATCAATATCTGATAATTCATTTTCAGATAAGGATAAAAATTGATTGTCAAGAACGTCAAAATTTGTCATTGAACTTTCCTCCTTTTTTCTTGTTCACTTTTATATTCGGAAAAGAAAAGGAAAAGTGAGCATTTTTTTAAATTTATTTGCGAATTATTTTTTGTTTAAGTCTAGGTATTCCTGTTTAGGGATAAAGAAAATTCCCATGTGCCAGCTTTTGTAGTATAATAGTAAGCAGACCAAAAGATAGGAATATGTTATGAAAGTATTAGCTTTTGATACGTCCAGCAAGGCTCTTTCTCTCGCTATTTTAGAGGACAAGCAGGTTCTTGCCGAGACGACGATTAATATTAAGAAAAATCACAGTATTACCCTCATGCCAGCCATCGCTTTTTTGATGGAGAGTTTGGACTGGACGCCCAAGGATTTGGACCGAATCGTGGTGGCGGAAGGACCAGGTAGCTACACAGGTTTGCGAATTGCGGTAGCAACTGCCAAGACTTTGGCTCATACCCTGAACATCGAGTTGGTTGGTATGTCTAGTCTCTTAGCTCTGGTGCCATACCAGCAAGAAGGCTTGTTCGTTCCTTTGATGGACGCGCGTCGCAACAATGTTTATGCAGGATTTTATGAAAATGCCAAACCTGTCATGCCAGAAGCGCACCTGCCTTTTGAGCGAGTCATCGAACTAATCAAGGGTGCTAGTCAGGTAACCTTTGTCGGAGAAGTTGGTCCCTTTGTTGAGCAGATTCAAGAACACTTGCCAAGGACTAATTTCAAAGAAACCTTGCCTAATGCAGCCAATCTTGCTCTTTTGGCTTGGGATAAGGAAGCAGACTCCTTGCACGACTTTGTGCCGAATTACCTTAAACGAGTCGAGGCTGAGGAAAACTGGCTCAAGAACCATACCGAGTCTGGTGAATCCTACATTAAACGCCTATGATAGAAATCAAACGAATCCAACAACAGCCTGACCTAGCTCAAGCCATCTACGCAGTTATGGCAGCTGTTTACCCAGTCAGTCCTTGGACGCTGGAACAAATCCAAGCAGACCTGTCCCAAGACCAGATTTGGTATGCTCTAGCTTACGATGGGGCAGAAGTGATTGGCTTTCTAACCGTGCAGGAGAATCTTTTTGAAGCAGAAGTCTTGCAAATCGCTGTTAAAGGAGCCTATCAGGGTCAGGGAATTGCCTCGGCCTTGTTTGCTCAATTGCCGGCAGATAAGGAGATTTTCCTCGAAGTCAGAAAGTCAAATCAACGAGCGCAAGCATTTTACAAGAAAGAAAAGATGGCGGTCATCGCTGAGCGAAAGGCCTACTACCATGACCCAGTCGAGGACGCCATCATCATGAAGAGAGAAATAGATGAAGGATAGATATATTTTAGCATTTGAGACATCCTGTGATGAGACCAGTGTTGCCGTCTTGAAAAACGACGATGAGCTCTTGTCCAATGTCATTGCTAGTCAAATTGAGAGTCACAAACGTTTTGGTGGCGTAGTGCCAGAAGTAGCCAGTCGTCACCATGTCGAAGTTATTACAGCCTGTATTGAGGAGGCGCTAGCAGAAGCAGGGATTACTGAAAACGATGTGACAGCTGTTGCGGTTACCTATGGACCGGGCTTGGTTGGAGCCTTACTAGTTGGTTTGTCAGCTGCTAAGGCCTTTGCTTGGGCACATGGACTTCCGCTGATTCCCGTTAACCACATGGCTGGCCACCTCATGGCAGCACAGAGTGTAGAGCCTTTGGAGTTTCCCTTGCTAGCCCTCTTGGTTAGTGGTGGGCACACAGAGTTGGTCTATGTTTCTGAGGCAGGAGATTATAAGATTGTTGGGGAAACGCGGGACGACGCGGTTGGTGAGGCCTATGACAAGGTCGGTCGCGTCATGGGCTTGACCTATCCAGCAGGTCGCGAGATTGATGAGCTAGCTCATCAGGGGCAGGATATTTATGATTTTCCTCGTGCCATGATTAAGGAAGATAATCTGGAGTTTTCATTCTCAGGTTTGAAATCTGCCTTTATCAATCTTCACCACAATGCCGAACAAAAGGGAGAAAACCTATCTACAGAGGACTTGTGTGCGTCCTTCCAAGCGGCAGTTATGGACATTCTCATGGCTAAAACCAAAAAGGCTTTGGAGAAATATCCTGTTAAAACCCTAGTCGTGGCAGGTGGCGTGGCTGCCAATAAAGGCCTCAGAGAACGCCTAGCAGCTGAAATCACAGATGTTAAGGTCATCATCCCACCCCTACGCCTCTGCGGAGACAATGCAGGAATGATTGCCTATGCCAGCGTCAGCGAGTGGAACAAAGAAAACTTTGCAAGCTTGGACCTCAATGCCAAACCTAGTCTCGCTTTTGATACCATAGAATAAGGAGTCAGCTTAAGGCTGGCTTTTTTGCTCTCTTAAATGTCAGAATATTTTGACAAATAATTGTGAATAATGATATACTATATAAAAAATAGGAGGTGGTGAGATGATTGAGAGAATGGAGTTGGGAGAATTTTACAAGGAATTACGTTTGGCGAGAAAGCTCAAGCAGTCAGATGTGGCTTGTGCTGGTCTAACAGCCTCTCAGTTGTCCAAGTTTGAACTAGGGCAGTCTATGCTATCTGCGGATAAGTTGATCCTAGCCATCCAAGGGATCAATATGAATTTTGATGAGTTTGGTCATAAGCTAAACAATTATCAAGAATCCCTACATATGCAGATTGGTAGAAAGGTTGTGGATCGCTTTGCCCACCAAGATATAGCTGGTTTAGAGCAACTGTTGGAGGAAGTCGAGCAAGAACAGATGGCAGAGACCTATCGTCGTTTGAATGCCATTGTAATTAAAAACGCACTCCATTCCTTAAATAAGAACTATCCATTAGTAAAAGAAGATAGCGAGTTTTTGACTATCTATCTCTATGCTATTGAGTCTTGGACCTGGTTTGAACTCTATCTCTTTTGCAATACCATGCCCTTCTTGAGCAATCAAGATTTGATATTTTTATCGACCGCTTTAATTGAGAAATCTAGGGAATTTAAAGAGTTGGTACATAATCGATTGTATATGAAAAGTGGATTTCTGAATATTATATCAGAACTCATGGAGCGTAAACTTTTCTCTTATATCCCAATTTTTGAAGCTGAGCTAGAGAGCATGCTTCGTCCATACGATGTTTTTGAAAAAGTATTGTGGCAGTTTTTAAAGAAAATGAAGATTTTCCTTCAAACCAAAGGAAGCAATCAAAAAGAGATTGAAAGATTTATCCAACCTCTGCAAGTATTAGAAAATCCACAATTGCTAGCCCTCTTCGAATTGCGTTTGAAGCAATACAAAGAACTTATTGAGTAGTCAACAATTGCAAATCTGAAATTTCTATAAGAAAAAATATCAAATATGCGATTTTCTAAAATAAGCTAATTTTCGTGTTATACTATCCTTGTAAAGCACTTCAAGCAGATCCTAAGTCGCAGAAGTGGTTTATAGATGGGAATTCGTACAGTATATGTTTAATTATGAGCATACTGTAAATGGCTGGACTAAAAGTGAAACTTGGCGTCCTAGATAAAATGAGGTAAACGATGGAAAAACAAAGTCAGTTACAAATGTTAATTCATTCCCTATACAATAATAAAGAAATTAGCTTGACGGAAGAATTTAGGAAGCAATTGCTGGAAACAGCAAAACAGTTCTCTAGTACTAATGAAGATTTGTTAGCTGTACGTCTTTCTTTTGCCGTCTCTAAAGAATTGTTGAGCTTTAAAGGTGAACCGCCGACAGAGTTGTTGGATTTAGCAAAATTTGTCCAAAAGAAAGAAGCTAAATACAAGCAGGGAATAGTGTGGTCTGGTATTTTTAAGATATGATTTATTATAAAATACGGCATGAACATCATATAATGGATGAATCTGAATATGAGCAAGGCTTGGAGTTCAATATTAAACCAAGTCTTGTTTTCTATACACTGGAACTTTAAAAGGAGTTGTGATGAAAGTATTTCTTCAAAATAGAAATTTTAGGCAATTAACCATCAACCAGTGGATTTCAACGGTTGGGGATACGATTTTTTATCTGGCCTTTTTGAATTATGTGGCAGATGCATCTTTTGCCCCTTTGGCGATTTTACTGATCACGATTTCAGAAACCCTTCCTCAAGTTCTGCAAATCTTTCTGGGAGTTTTGGCGGATTTTCAACATCATCGTGTCCTAAAATATACAATGATTAGTTTTGCAAAATTTTTGCTTTACTCTATCGTTTCTTTATCACTTTCAGGGCAGTCCTTTTCCTTGTTATTAGTAGCATTTATTTGTCTGATTAACCTCTTATCTGACACATTGAGTTATTTTTCAGGCGCCATGCTCACTCCGATTTTCATTAGAATTATTGGGCAAGACCATCTGGCAGAAGCTATTGGATTTAAACAGTCAACTGTTAGTTTAGTGAAAACAATCAGTAATATTCTAGGAGGAGTCTTACTAGGTATTCTATCTATCCAGTCTATTTCCTTACTGAATGCTCTGACCTTTTTAATCGCATTTTTAGGTATTCTTTTCATAAAAACAGACCTCTTGAAAGTAGAAAAAACGATTAGCTATCAAGAAGGACTCTCTGTAAAATCCTTTTGCCAGCATCTGCTCCAATCATCAAAATTGATATGGAATATGAATAAGGTACTCTTGGTTTTGTTTATTATCTCTATTAGTCAAGCAGTGATAAATGTTACAGTTCCTGTTTCTACTCTGTTTTTGAGGAATCAGCCCTTTTTGAATTTACAAACAGGTCAATCTCTTGCCTTGTTATCCACCCTTGAATTGTCAGCCCTTATTGTCGGAAGCCTTGTGAGTGGCTATCTGAAGAATACAATCTCCATAAAACTAGCCCTATATGCCTCGCTTATTATCCAATTACTCCTTTTAGTTGGCTTTGTGGCAGTTCGTTTTGACTGGATTCTTATCTTTAGTGCCTTGGATGCCTTTTTCGCAGGTATCCTCTCTCCTCGATTACAGGAACTCATTTTTAAACAAATACCTGAGGAGTCAATGGGAGCAGTTCAATCCTCTATCGGCGCCATTACAGTTGTTTTACCTAGCTTATTTACAATAGCTTTGGTAACCATTGCTACTAGCTTTGGAACTCTGGCAGTTAGCTTTGTTTTATTGCTATTTCTTCTAGCTGCCTTTATCATACTCTTGAATATCCGTGAAAACATTTAGCGAAGAATGTGTATATTATATGTTTGAGACTGGATTCCAGTCTGTTTATGATGGCTACAATCAGCAGACTGTTAAATTTTTGAGAAAGTTGCTTGACATTTTAGACCAATCGGTTTATAATTAAAAAATGTAGAGGTAAATACATGAGAAAAGAAGAAAAAACAAGACTACGAAGAGAGAAAATCATTACCGCTGCTTTGTTTGAATTTGCTACAAAAGGCTATCAAGGTTTTGTCATCAATGAACTTTGTAAAGTGGATGGTATTGCCAAAGGAGTTTTGTATCATAATTTTTCAGGGAAATCAGACCTCTATCTAACTTGGTTTCAGGATATGAACATCAATTATCACAGGTTTTGGATATGATGATTTATGGAATACTAGAGGAAGATTCCTCTAAAAAAGGAGAAAAATAATGTCGAAAATTTGGAAATGGTTGTTACTAATTGCGGGTATTTTTGCAGTTTTTGCAGGTTTTAATATGTTTGCACATCCTCTTATTAGCTTGGCTTCCATGACTTTCTTGTTTGCACTTGTATTTGCAGTTCAAGGGATTTCTGAGATTGTACAATACTTCAAATCAGAAGAAAAGCATGGCTGGAATTTATTTGGAGGAATTGTTACCCTCATCCTCGCTCTTACCTTATTCTCAGGTAGCTTTATTGAAATGGTAACATTTGTACCATTTATCATTTCTTTATGGGCCTTGACAAATGGTATTACAAAAACTATCGTTGGTTTCAAGGTTCGTAAGACGGATAAATCGGTAGGTACCCCTCTAGTTTGGATGGGGATTTTAGGAATCGTAGCAGGTTTAATCATGATGGGATACCCATTGATGACCGGTCTCTATATTAGTTACACCATTGCCTTTGTCTTTATTTATCAAGGTATTGTGGCAATTGTTCAATTCTTCAAGATTAAATAAGAATAAAATGGAGTCTGTCTGATTACAATCAGCAGACTTTTTTCTCTTTCCTGAATGTGTTATAATAGTCCATGCTATGGCTGGAGCCTTTTCAGCCTACTTATACTCTTCGAAAATCTCTTCAAACTGCGTCAGCTTCTATCTGCAACCTCAAAACAATGTTTTGAGCAACCTGTGGCCAGCTTTCTAGTTTGCTCTTTGATTTTCATTGAGTATTATTAAGACAATATGAGGAGAAAGATGAAAGAAAAAGGATTTTGGGAGGGGGCGCAGGCGGCCATGCCAACGGCCCTTGGTTATGTCAGTATTGGCTTGGCCTGTGGGATTATTGGTGCGCCCTATGTGACACCTGTTGAGATGGGCTTGATGAGCCTCTTTGTTTATGCTGGGAGTGCCCAGTTTGCCATGTTGGCACTGATTGCGGTTCAAGCACCTGTGGCAGCTATTGCTATGACGGTCTTTTTGATTAATTTGCGTCTCTTTTTGTTGAGTTTGCATGCGTCAACTTATTTCCGTCATACCAGTCTCTGGCAAAATATCGGTATGTCTAGTCTCTTGACGGATGAGACTTATGGCGTTTTGATGGGCGAGTTAGCCCATACAGACAAGGTCAATCCTATGTGGATGCACGGAAACAATCTCAACAGCTATGTGGCTTGGTTTGTGGGAACAGTTGTCGGAACGGCTCTGGGTGGTCTGCTGCCAAATCCAGAAATCTTTGGCTTGGATTTTGCCCTGGTTGGGATGTTCATCGGCATTTTTGCTTCGCAATTCCAGATTATGCAAAGACGGATTCCTGTCCGCAATCTGCTCATTATCCTAGCAGTTGTTGCGGTGTCCTTCTTTTTACTCTTAACAGTGGTGTCTCAGTCGCTAGCTGTTCTGTTTGCGACGCTACTTGGTTGTACAATGGGGGTGGTTTTAGATGGTCAGTAAGTATCTTTTATTAGCAGTTATTTTCTCTGGCTTAGTGACTTGGATTCCCCGTATGATTCCCTTCATCTTGGTCAAGTATAAGGGCTTGCCTGCAATCGTTGAGCGTTTTTTGAAATTCTTGCCCGTTTCTATTATCTTTGCCTTGATTCTTTCAAGCGTAGTGACAGGCAAGGTTGGGAGTCTTCCTCAAATCAAATGGCTGGACTTCTTAGCAGTCTTTCCAACAGCTTGGGTAGCCTTTCGCTACCGTAATCTAGTCGGCACAGTTCTCTTTGGAGTGGTCTTGATTGGAGTCTTGCGTTTGGTCTTTTAATACTCTTCGAAAATCTCTTCAAACCACGTCAGCGTCGCCTTACCGTAGGTATATGTAACTGACTTCGTCAGTCTTATCTCCAACCTCAAAGCAGTGCTTTGAGCAACCTACGGCTAGCTTCCTAGTTTGCTCTTTGATTTTCATTGAGTATAAATTAGCCATAAAGAAAACCTATCACAGAGATAGATATCATATAATGGCGTAAATGCTCTTTTTCTGTTAAGATTATAAGGTATTCTATTTTGGAGGAAATGACATGAAAAAAATCGTTAAATACTCATCTCTTGCTGCCTTAGGCCTTGTTGCTGCAGGTGTGTTAGCAGCTTGTTCAGGTGGTGCTAAGAAAGAAGGAGAAGCAGCTAGCAAGAAAGAAATTATCGTTGCAACCAATGCTTCACCAAAACCATTCAACTATGAAGAAAATGGTGAATTGACTGGTTATGAAATTGAAGTGGTTCGCGCTATCTTTAAAGACTCTGACAAGTATGATGTCAAGTTTGAGAAGACTGAGTGGTCAGGTGTCTTTGCAGGACTTGATGCTGACCGTTACCAAATGGCCGTTAACAACATCAGCTACACTAAAGAACGTGCTGAAAAATACCTTTACGCAGCGCCAACCGCTAAAAACCCTAACGTTCTTGTAGTGAAAAAAGATGATTCTAGCATCAAATCGCTTGATGATATCGGTGGAAAATCAACAGAAGTTGTTCAAGGGACAACATCTGCTAAACAGTTAGAAGACTACAACAAACAACACTCAGATAATCCAACTGTCCTTAACTATACTAGAGCTGACTTCCAACAAATCATGGGACGTTTGAGCGATGGCCAGTTTGACTACAAGATTTTTGATAAAATCGGTGTTGAAACAGTTATCAAGAACCAAGGTTTGGACAACTTGAAAGTTATCGAACTTCCAAGCGACCAACAACCTTACGTTTACCCACTTCTTGCCAAAGGTCAAGATGAGTTGAAAACATTTGTAGACAAACGCATCCAAGAACTCTACAAAGACGGAACCCTTGAAAAATTGTCTAAACAATTCTTCGGAGACACTTATCTACCAGCAGAAGCTGATATTAAATAATTTCTTGAAATCATCCATTCTGAGTAAGGTGGGTGATTTCTCAATTTTTAGTGATATAGTTTTAAGCTATATATCTGACTATCTAATAACAATTTGTGAAATCAAACAAATTGTGAGATACTAGTACGGTATTATTTTTAAGGAGAAAGAATCATGAAAATTAAAAAATGGCTTGGTGTAGCAGCCCTTGCTACAGTCGCAGGTTTGACTCTTGCAGCTTGCGGAAACTCAGAAAAGAAAGCAGATAATGCAACAACTATCAAAATCGCAACGGTTAACCGTAGCGGTTCTGAAGAAGCTCGTTGGGATAAAGTCCAAGAATTAGTTAAAAAAGACGGTATTACTTTGGAATTTACAGAGTTCACAGACTACTCACAACCAAACAAGGCAACTGCTGATGGCGAAGTAGACTTGAACGCTTTCCAACACTACAACTTCTTGAACAACTGGAACAAAGAAAACGGAAAAGACCTTGTAGCGATTGCAGATACTTACATCTCTCCAATTCGCCTTTACTCAGGTTTGAATGGAAGTGACAACAAGTACACTAAAGTAGAAGACATCCCAGCAAACGGAGAAATTGCTGTACCGAACGATGCTACAAACGAAAGCCGTGCGCTTTACTTGCTTCAATCAGCTGGCTTGATTAAATTGGACGTTTCAGGAACTGCTCTTGCAACAGTTGCTAACATCAAAGAAAATCCAAAGAACTTGAAAATCACTGAATTGGACGCTAGCCAAACAGCTCGTTCATTGTCATCAGTTGACGCTGCCGTTGTAAACAATACCTTCGTTACAGAAGCAAAATTGGACTACAAGAAAGCACTTTTCAAAGAACAAGCTGATGAAAACTCAAAACAATGGTACAACATCATCGTTGCGAAAAAAGATTGGGAATCATCACCTAAGGCTGATGCTATCAAGAAAGTGATCGCAGCTTACCACACAGATGACGTGAAAAAAGTTATCGAAGAAACATCAGACGGTTTGGATCAACCAGTTTGGTAATAAGAAACAGGGAGGTGGGAGAGAAAATTCCACCTCTTGCTTTTGTATAGAGCATGGATTGTCAGGAAGAGTAGTTCATAGAAAGGTAGAGAGAAAATGGTTTTTCCTAGTGAACAAGAACAGATTGAAAAATTTGAAAAGGATCATGTGGCCCAGCATTATTTTGAGGTTTTGCGTACCCTGATTTCTAAGAAATCGGTCTTTGCCCAGCAGGTTGGACTCAAGGAAGTCGCAAATTATCTTGGTGAGATTTTCAAGCGTGTGGGGGCTGAAGTGGAGATTGATGAGACTTATACAGCGCCCTTTGTCATGGCGCATTTCAAGAGTTCGCGTCCAGATGCCAAGACCTTGATTTTCTATAACCACTATGACACTGTGCCAGCGGATGGGGATCAGGTCTGGACAGAGGAGCCCTTTACGCTTTCGGTCCGCAATGGCTTCATGTATGGACGTGGGGTTGACGATGATAAGGGTCACATCACAGCTCGTTTGAGTGCTTTGAGAAAATACATGCAGCACCATGATGACCTGCCTGTCAATATCAGTTTTATCATGGAGGGAGCGGAGGAATCGGCTTCGACAGACCTGGATAAGTATCTAGAAAAGCATGCGGATAAACTCCGTGGTGCGGATTTATTGGTCTGGGAACAAGGAACCAAAAATGCCTTGGAACAGCTGGAAATTTCTGGTGGAAATAAGGGGATTGTGACCTTTGATGCCAAGGTTAAAAGTGCTGATGTGGATATCCACTCTAGTTATGGTGGGGTTGTGGAGTCAGCTCCCTGGTACCTCCTTCAAGCCCTACAGTCTCTTCGTGCCGCAGATGGTCGTATCTTGGTTGAAGGTTTGTACGAAGAAGTACAAGAGCCAAATGAACGTGAATTGGCTTTGGTGGATATCTATGCTCAACGAAATCCAGGAGAAATCAGCCAGATTTATGGTTTGGAATTGCCTCTCTTACAAGAGGACCGCGCAGACTTTCTAAAACGTTTCTTTTTCGAGCCAGCTCTTAATATCGAAGGGATTCAGTCAGGTTATCAAGGACAAGGAGTCAAAACGATATTACCTGCAGAAGCCAGTGCTAAGCTAGAGGTTCGTTTGGTTCCTGGCCTAGAACCGCATGATGTTCTGGAAAAAATTCGGAAACAGCTAGACAAAAATGGCTTTGATAAGGTAGAATTATACTATACCTTGGGAGAGATGAGTTATCGCAGCGATATGAGCGCACCAGCCATTCTCAATGTAATCGAGTTGGCCAAGAAATTCTATCCACAGGGCGTTTCAGTCTTGCCGACGACAGCGGGGACAGGGCCTATGCATACGGTCTTTGATGCCCTAGAGGTGCCAATGGTGGCCTTCGGTCTAGGAAATGCCAACAGCCGAGACCACGGTGGAGATGAAAATGTGCGAATCGCCGATTACTACACCCATATTGAATTAGTAGAGGAGCTGATTAGAAGCTATGAGTAGAGACATTATCAAGTTAGATCAGATCGATGTGACTTTTCACCAAAAGAAGAGAACCATCACAGCGGTCAAGGATGTGACCATTCACATTCAAGAAGGGGATATCTACGGAATCGTTGGATATTCTGGAGCAGGGAAATCAACCCTTGTACGGGTGATTAACCTCTTGCAAAAACCATCTGCAGGGAAAATTACCATTGACGACGATGTGATTTTTGATGGCAAGGTGACCTTGACGGCTGAGCAGTTGCGTCGTAAACGTCAAGATATCGGAATGATTTTCCAGCATTTTAACCTCATGAGCCAAAAGACAGCAGAGGAGAATGTAGCCTTCGCCCTCAAACACTCTGGACTTAGCAAGGAAGAAAAGAAGGCTAAAGTAGCCAAGTTGTTGGACTTGGTTGGCTTGGCAGACCGTGCTGAAAACTACCCTTCACAACTATCTGGAGGGCAAAAACAGCGTGTGGCCATTGCACGTGCCTTGGCAAATGATCCAAAAATCTTGATTTCAGATGAGTCAACTTCTGCTCTTGATCCGAAGACAACCAAGCAGATTTTGGCCTTGTTGCAAGATTTGAACCAAAAATTAGGCTTGACGGTTGTCTTGATTACGCATGAAATGCAGATTGTCAAAGACATTGCCAACCGTGTGGCAGTTATGCAGGATGGGCATTTGATTGAAGAGGGCAGTGTTCTTGAAATCTTCTCAGACCCTAAACAACCTTTGACCCAGGACTTTATCTCAACAGCCACTGGCATTGATGAAGCCATGGTTAAGATTGAGAAGCAGGAAATCGTGGAACATTTGTCTGAAAACAGTCTCTTGGTGCAACTCAAGTATGCGGGTGCTTCAACAGACGAGCCACTTTTGAATGAATTGTACAAGCATTATCAAGTAACGGCTAATATCCTTTATGGAAATATCGAAATTCTTGATGGCACTCCTGTTGGAGAATTAGTTGTGGTCTTGTCAGGTGAAAAAGCAGCGCTAGCAGGCGCCCAAGAAGCCATTCGTCAAGCAGGCGTACAACTAAAAGTATTGAAGGGAGGACAGTAAGATGGAATCATTGATTCAAACCTATTTGCCAAATGTCTATAAAATGGGCTGGGCTGGTCAGGCAGGCTGGGGAACAGCCATCTACCTAACCCTTTATATGACAGTTCTTTCCTTCGTCATCGGAGGTTTCTTGGGGCTTGTTGCAGGTCTCTTCCTTGTCTTGACAGCGCCAGGTGGTGTTTTGGAGAATAAGGTCGTTTTCTGGATTTTAGATAAGATTACCTCTATTTTCCGTGCGGTTCCTTTCATCATCCTCTTGGCAATCTTGTCTCCCCTTTCTCACTTGATTGTGAAGACAAGTATCGGGCCAAATGCAGCCCTTGTCCCACTTTCTTTTGCAGTCTTTGCCTTCTTTGCCCGTCAGGTGCAGGTGGTCTTGGCTGAACTGGATGGCGGTGTCATTGAGGCAGCTCAAGCTAGCGGAGCGACATTCTGGGATATCGTAGGTGTTTACCTATCAGAAGGTCTTCCAGATTTGATCCGTGTGACGACTGTGACCTTGATTTCCCTTGTTGGGGAAACAGCTATGGCGGGGGCAGTTGGAGCTGGTGGTATCGGTAACGTAGCCATCGCTTATGGATTTAACCGCTACAATCACGATGTGACCATCTTGGCAACCATCATTATCATTTTGATTATCTTTGCAATCCAATTCTTGGGAGACTTCTTGACCAAAAAATTGAGTCATAAATAAAAAAGAGCCGTGTGGCTCTTTTTTAGTAATCAGATTTTCTGTGCCAATTTTTTACTCAAGGCTTGTCCAATCAAGGCACCCACTAGGGCTCCGATGACAATACTTGCGATAAATAGAAGGACGGTTCCAGGATTTAGCGCGACCATGATACGGTCGATATATTCTTGGGATTTTCCTCTTGCTAGAAGGGTTGCCATATAGGTTTTGGGCGCAATCCACATAAGTAGGATTGGTCCTGATGTGCTAAAGGCAAAGAGAATAAAAGAAAGGAAGTTCTTTGTTTGATCTTTATATTTTCCTAAAAGAGCTACTCCATCTGCTAGGAGGCCACAGATAATTCCAGGAAGGAAGGCACCGGCACCGTGTTTAGTTCCCAAGAAAAAGAGAGCAATGACAAGGCCGATAGTGGTAATGGCTCCAAAACGTGGAACTTTTGCGATTAGAGTCATATAGACGCTACCGCCGACAAGGGCAGTAAAGGCAGGCGCATAAAACATGTTTCCAGTTTGGTCAAAGAGATTTCCCAAAAGGACACCAATCCCCATGGAGAGGAAGTAAAGAACTGCAAAGAGCAGTGTAGTTAAGATAGATTTCTTCATGAATTGTCTCCTGATAATTTTTTCACAATTCTCATTGTACCACGGTTTGGTGGGATTGTAAATGGATACTAGAAGTTTTTGAAAACGCTTGAAATATGATATAATGGTTTCATAGTTATTTTTAGGGGGATATTATGGGGAGATTTTTAGACTTTGTCTTTAATCGTTTCTTTTTAGGAATGATTGCGACAGCCTTCTTTTGGCTATTAACTTTAGCAGGAGGGATTATCCTTGGTCTAGCGCCGGCTAGTGCCACCTTAATGAGCTTATATGCAGAACATGGTTATAGCTTTCGGGAATACAGTTTGAAGGAGGCTTGGTCTCTTTATAAGCAAAATTTTGTTTCAAGCAACCTGATTTTCTATAGCTTTTTAGGGGTGGATTTAGTTTTGATCTATGGCCTGTATCTCTTGGTGCAATTGCCTCATCAGACTATTATTCATTTGATTGCGACCTTTTTGAATGTTCTAGTAGTTGCCCTGATCTTTTTGGCTTATACAGTATCTTTGAAATTACAAGTTTATTTTGATTTGTCCTATCGAAATAGTCTCAAACTATCCTTGATTGGCATCTTTATGAGTCTAGCAGCTGTGTCCAAGGTTCTCCTTGGAACTGTGCTACTTGTGGCAATTGGTTACTATATGCCTGCCCTACTTTTCTTTGTAGGAATTGGGATGTGGCATTTCTTTATCAGTGATATGTTGGAACCGGTCTATGAAAGTATCCATGAAAAATTGGCGACAAAATAGAATGAAGCAGTTTTGGCTACATACGCTTCTAAGAACCTACAGTTCAGTTATGATGATTATTATTGCGAGTTTTGCAATCTTACTCTCTTACGCTGACTGGGATTCACGGGAAAAGGAAGCTCAAAGAGTAGCCCAGCGTGTAACCACTCGAACAGTCGATGAGGTGGAGTATTATTATCGGGAATCAGCCCAACTGGCGCAAGATTTAGTAGCCAATCAAGACCGGATACAAGGGGTTTATAAGTACTTTAGCTTGTCAACTTCTGAGTATTTTTATTGGCTGTTGGAGCATCAAGCAGCTTCGTCAACTTCTATTTCTCTGTATGAAAACATTGATGATCTTTATGTCCAAAATGACTCTATAACGGGTGTTGCAATCGTCTTACAGGATTTTAAAGAAGTTTATGTTTCAACAAGGGATAAAAGAAGTGGTCATGTCTTGCCTGCTGAGGCCTTTAAACCAGAGGCCAATAGTTTTGGCATTCCAGTTCTGGACCCAGCAACGGATCAATCTATAGGAGTGATTTACATCTCCTTGGATCCAGAAGTCTTATATCATGCCATTGACAATACCCGAGGTCATATCCCGATGGCTGTGACTGTGACATCACCATTTGATACGGAGATTTTTCATATTGGTGAGAGGGTCAATAGGGAACATGAGAACTGGTTTGTCGGTTTTACCTCTCATGGATATCAGGTTCAGGTGGCAGTTCCTAAAAACTTTGTTTTACAAGGAACAGTGGCTAGCTCTGCTTTGATTGTGGGCTTGAGCCTTCTCTTTATTGTCATTCTCTATCTGACTTTGAGGAAGACTTTTGCTAATTATCAAAAGCAGGTAGTGGACCTGGTGGATTCCATCCAAGCTATTGCCAAAGGACAAGAAGGTCTTCGCATTGATACGCTTGAAAAGGATCAGGAATTGCTCTTAATCGCAGAGACCACCAATGATATGTTGGATCGATTGGAAAAGAATATCCATGATATTTACCAGTTAGAACTCAGTCAAAAAGATGCCAATATGCGAGCCCTGCAGGCGCAAATCAATCCTCACTTCATGTACAATACTCTGGAGTTCTTGCGTATGTACGCAGTCATGCAGAGTCAAGATGAGTTGGCAGATATCATTTATGAATTCAGTAGTCTCTTGCGTAACAATATTTCCGACGAAAGAGAAACCCTTCTCAAACAGGAATTAGAATTTTGTCGTAAATATAGCTATCTCTGCATGGTTCGCTATCCCAAGTCCATTGCCTATGGTTTCAAGATAGACCCAGGGTTAGAAAATATGAAGATTCCTAAGTTTACCTTGCAACCGCTGGTAGAAAATTATTTCGCGCATGGTGTTGACCACAGACGGACAGATAATGTGATTAGCATCAAGGCTCTTAAACAGGATGGTTTTGTGGAAATTTTGGTGGTCGATAATGGCCGTGGAATGTCGACTGAAAAGCTGGTCGATATCCGAGAAAAATTAAGTCAGAGACATTTTGAACACCAGGCCAGCTACAGTGATCAAAAGCAGTCTATCGGGATTGTCAATGTCAATGAGCGTTTTGTGCTCTATTTTGGGGACCGCTATGCTATTACTATAGATTCTGCAGAGCAAGCAGGTGTTCAGTATCGTATCACAATTCAAGATGAGTAGAAAGGGAGAAAATGTATAAAGTATTATTAGTAGATGATGAGTACATGGTGACAGAAGGTCTGAAACGTTTGATTCCCTTTGATAAGTGGGATATGGAGGTCGTCGCAACAGCTAGTCATGCCGATGAAGCCCTAGAATATGTTCAGGAAAATCCTGTCGATGTGGTCATTTCCGATGTCAATATGCCCGACAAAACAGGGCTTGATATGATTCGGGAGATGAAAGAAATCTTACCAGATGTTGCCTATATCCTGCTCTCAGGTTATCAGGAGTTTGATTATGTCAAAAGAGCAATGAACCTTAGTGTGGTGGACTATCTGGTCAAACCTGTTGATAAGGTAGAGTTGGGTAATCTGCTAGAGAAGATTGCAGGTCAGCTCGGCGAGAGAGGGAAGAAAAGTCAGACCCTTAGTCAAGATTTAGATGAGGCCGGATTTGTTAGTTATTTAGGGGATAAGGAGAATTGGTGGATAGGTCTATCCAAGGAAAAACAAGGTTCTTTCACCATTCCCTACTATGTCTTGGGTCAAGACTGGCAGATTTTTATTTCTGATCAACCCCTAGATGGTTTAGTCGTTACTCCCTTTGAAGCTCCTTATCAAGAACACTTTGAACGCTGGAAGCTGAATGCTGAGAAAGCCCTCTTTTACGGTTCTGTAAATCTAAAACAGTCTGAGAGTCTCTTTGCCTATTATGAACCGATTTATAGGGTTATCATTCAGGGGAATCTCAATCAAATCGTGGAAGAGTTGAACCTTTTGGAGAAGGTGGTTCTTGAAAATACGCCGCGTGTTCCCATTACCAAACAGCTTTTTATCCAGTTTGTCATGGATGTCTTTCATTTGTTTGAACACCTAAAAGCTGATGATATGACGGACATTGTCAAAACGATTCATGCTATTCAAACCTTTGATGAATTGGTTCCTTATATCAAGGAAACTCTGACCCGATTCTTTGGACAATATCGAATGAATGAAAATGTGGTTAGTGTGCTAGAAGTCATTGGGCGTGATTATCAAAAAGAACTTTCCCTCAAGGATATCAGTAAGGATCTTTTTATCAATCCTGTCTATCTGGGTCAGTTGATTAAGCGAGAAACCAATTCTACCTTCGCAGAGTTACTAAATAAACAACGCATTAAGGCTGCCCAGCAGCTCTTACTTTCGACTAGTGACAGTATCGAAGATATTTGTTATGCTGTTGGTTACAGTAATGTTGGATATTTCTATAAAGTGTTCCGAAAATTGTGCGGAAAATCACCAAAAGCCTACCGAAAACAGGTAGAAACGATACTATAAAATTTGTATCCCTTTACAAAAAGTGCTATAATATCAATAATAACATCAGGAGGTTCTATCATGAAAAAGAAACCAATTTATCTATGGGTCTTGCTAATCTTGTCTGCTCTTATTTCAGCTATGTCTCTGTTTGGAATGTTGAGTCCCTTGCCTAGCAAAGAAGTCCTTCGTGCTAAACAGTCACATGTTGCAGGACTTAGTGCCCAGCAATTAGAAGACAACATCAATTACACCTATAGAGTAGCAGAATCATCTCATTCTATTTTTAATATGGCCTTGATTGTACTATCTGCTATTTTAGTTGTAGTAGCGATTGTCTTCCTTATTCGTAAAAATTTGCAATATGCAAACTATACTTATGTTGGCTATGTTTTGCTAGCCATTATTGGTTCGATTTATGGCTATGTTAGTTTACAAGACGCTGTGCAGTTAGTTCACGATGAGACCATGCGTTTAGGGATAAGTGTTATTTCACAAGCTGTTAGCATTTTCTATATCGTCATCAATGTTCTTTTCTTAGCCCTTGTCTTCTATAAGATGTGGCGTCAACAGAAAGCCTTGGCGGAAGAAGAGGAAACCGAAGAACTTGCCTAAGTATTGACAAAAAATAACTATCAAGTTACAATCTTGGTAGTTATTTTTCGATTATAGATAAAATCATGGAGGTACATATGAAGACAATTTCTTTAGTTTATATTAGTCTGAGTGGCAATACTGAAAGTTTTGTGACACGCTTGAAAGACTATCTCTTGTCCCAGTACGATGGAATTGAGGTCCAAAAGATTCATATCAAGGATTTGGTCAAGGAAGGCCAAGATTTCTATGAAATGGACCATCCCTATGTCGCTTTTTTACCGACCTACCTAGAAGGTGGGAATGGCGTGGATAACGGAGATGTCGAGATTTTGACGACACCAGTAGGGGATTTTATCGCCTATGGTGACAATGCTAGTAAGTGTTTTGGTGTGGTTGGTTCAGGAAATCGTAACTTTAATAACCAATACTGCCTGACAGCCAAGCAATATAGTCAACGTTTTGGCTTCCCTGTATTGGCTGATTTTGAAATGCGAGGTATGCTGGGAGATATCAAACGTGTCGCAGCTATTATCGCAGATTTGTATGAGTTGGAAAGTTAAGCTTAGGCTTAGCTTTTTTATTATTCCAAGTGGTTTTATCAGCACTCTTACTTTTTATGCTTCAAGAGTTGATTGATATGGTCTACTTTTTTTGATGCTCTTTTATAGGAAATAGTCCAAATGATGAGGTAGACAATCGCAAACTCGATAATGAGCTGGAGATAGAAGATCCAGTGGAAGGGGAACCAACCTGCTAGGGTCGCTAGTGGGACAAAGCCAGCCAGCATAAGGAAGAAATGGGTCAGAGTGGCACGGAGCATGCTCCAATCACGGCTGAATAAGCGGTTGCCAAAGTTGAAGAGAATACCGATAGCTGCCCAAATAAGTGTGCAGTAGAGCAAGACCAGGGCACCGTGAACCTGATGCTGAGCCATCACTTGGCCGATGATAGAGTAGGGGTTTAGTGGTGCGTAGGTATTTGGTGCATAAATGAGTGAAAAGATGATAGAGAGGATGAGGCCGATGAGGACACCAGCAGTTGCGTCGTGGAAGATTTGTTTTTTCATAGTTCTAATTTCTCCTTGATGGTTTTTAGATAACGGCGTGAAGAATAGGTGAAGCTTTCGTTTTTTAGAAAGATTTCTACCAGACCGTTGGGCGTGAGCTTGAGATGAGAGATGGAGTTGATATTGATGATTTCGGATTGGGAAATTTGGATAAAATTGGTTGGCAGAATTTCAAGGACTTGATAGAGTCGTAAGTCAATGGTGTAGGTCTGACTAGCTGTTTCTGCTAGAACCTTCCGATTCTCGATATAGAAGCGTTGAATCTTGCCAATCTCAACTAGATAGACCTGAACATCGATTTTCCCTTTGATTTTTTCTTTTTGGTCCAGATTTTCTGCGAACTCGATGACTTTTTGGACTTTCTCGGTTTCTTGAGGTGCTTGGACAATCAGCTTTTCCTCCTCGTAAGACTCGCTAATCTGTAGTTCTACTTTCATAAATTTCTCTCCTTGTTTTTCATACAAAATTGTGATCACTTCTTGTACACCTTTATTAAACACTATTTTATATCCTATGACAAGTGACTTTGTCTATGTGGAGGGATTTGGCTTCTATGTGGTGCTAGCTTTTCTGTCCTATCTGAAATATGGTATAATAGCACTAATCAATTTCTAGGAAAATAGATACAGAAAGGGGCTGAAAGATGTCTCATATTATTGAATTGCCAGAGGTGTTGGCAAATCAGATTGCGGCAGGAGAGGTTATCGAACGTCCTGCCAGTGTGGTCAAAGAGTTGGTAGAAAATGCCATTGACGCTGGCTCTAGTCAGATTATCATTGAGATTGAGGAAGCTGGTCTCAAGAAAATTCAAATCACAGATAATGGTCACGGAATTGCTCACGATGAGGTGGAATTGGCTCTGCGTCGCCATGCGACTAGTAAGATAAAAAATCAGGCAGATCTCTTTCGGATTCGGACGCTTGGTTTTCGTGGTGAAGCTCTGCCCTCTATCGCATCTGTCAGTGTACTGACTCTGTTGACGGCGGTGGATGGTGCAAGTCACGGGACCAAGCTAGTTGCGCGTGGGGGAGAAGTTGAAGAAGTCATCCCAGCGACTAGTCCTGCGGGAACCAAGGTTTGTGTGGAGGATCTCTTTTTCAATACGCCTGCCCGCCTTAAGTATATGAAGAGCCAGCAAGCAGAGTTGTCTCATATCATTGATATTGTCAATCGTCTGGGCTTGGCCCATCCTGAGATTTCTTTTAGTTTAATCAGTGATGGCAAGGAAATGACACGGACAGCTGGGACTGGGCAACTGCGCCAAGCAATCGCAGGGGTTTACGGTTTGGCGAGTGCCAAGAAGATGATTGAAATTGAGAATTCTGACCTAGATTTCGAAATTTCAGGTTTTGTGTCCTTGCCTGAGTTGACTCGAGCTAATCGCAACTATATCAGTCTCTTCATCAATGGCCGTTATATCAAGAACTTCCTGCTCAATCGTGCAATTCTAGACGGCTATGGCAGTAAGCTCATGGTAGGCCGTTTTCCACTGGCTGTCATTCATATCCATATCGACCCTTATCTAGCGGATGTCAATGTGCATCCAACCAAGCAAGAAGTACGGATTTCCAAGGAAAAAGAACTGATGGCATTGGTCTCAGAAGCCATTTCCAAGAGCCTCAAGGAACAAACCTTGATACCTGATGCCTTGGAAAATCTTGCCAAATCGACTGTGCGCAATCGTGAGAAAGTCGAGCAAACTATTCTCCCACTCAAAGAAAATACGCTCTACTATGAGAAAACTGAGCCGTCAAGGCCCAGTCAAGCTGAGGTGGCTGATTATCAGGTAGAATTGACTGATGAAGGACAGGATTTGACCCTGTTTGCCAAAGAAACTTTGGACCAATTGACCAAGCCAGCAAAACTGCATTTTGCAGAGAGAAAGCCTGCTAATTATGACCAATTAGACCATCCAGAGTTAGATTTGGCCAGTTTGGATAAGGCTTATGACAAGCTGGAGCGAGAAGAATCTTCAAGTTTCCCAGAGTTGGAATTTTTCGGGCAAATGCATGGGACTTATCTCTTTGCTCAAGGGCGAGATGGGCTCTACATCATAGACCAACATGCGGCTCAGGAACGGGTTAAGTACGAGGAGTACCGTGAAAGCATTGGTAATGTTGACCAGAGCCAGCAGCAACTCCTAGTGCCCTATATCTTTGAATTTCCAGCGGATGATGCCCTTCGTCTCAAGGAAAGAATGGCACTTTTAGAGGAAGTTGGAGTCTTTCTAGCAGAGTACGGGGAAAATCAATTCATCCTACGTGAACATCCTATTTGGATGGCAGAGGAGGAAATCGAGTCAGGCATCTATGAGATGTGCGACATGCTCCTTTTGACCAAGGAAGTTTCTATCAAGAAATACCGAGCAGAACTGGCTATTATGATGTCCTGCAAGCGATCTATCAAGGCCAATCATCGTATTGACGATCATTCGGCCAGACAGCTGCTTTATCAGCTCTCTCAATGTGACAATCCCTACAACTGTCCCCACGGACGTCCTGTTTTGGTGCATTTCACCAAGTCGGATATGGAAAAGATGTTCCGACGTATTCAGGAAAATCACACTAGTCTTCGTGAATTGGGGAAATATTAATACTCTTTGAAAATCTCTTCAAACCACGTCAGCGTCCCATTACCGTACTCAAGTACAGCTTGCGGCTAGCTTCCTAGTTTGCTTTTTGATTTTCATTGAGTATACAAAGTACAAAAAGTCTGGGAAAAATTTTCAAAATAAGAAAAACGCATAAAATCAGGTGTTCAAAAACCTTGATTTTATGCGTTTTATCATGGAAATATTTACTTTTTTTCTTCCGAATACTCGTCAAAAATCTCTTTAAACTATGTCCGTTTTATCAGTAATCTCAAAATAGTGTTTTGAGCTAATTCTGCCAGTTTTGTCTGTAACATCGAAGCTGTGTTTTACCAATCTGCGACTGACTTCCTAGTTTGCTCTATGATTTTCATAGAGTATTAAATTGCGATTTTGCTTAGTTTCTTTATTCGTTTAAAAGTAGAGTCTGTTCTATGCGTCCAATGTGCGAATTAGGTTGACCATTTCAATAGCTCCTTGTGCACACTCAGAACCCTTATTTCCTGCTTTAGTGCCAGCTCGCTCTATGGCTTGTTCAATTGTATCTGTCGTTAGCACACCAAACATAACTGGGATTTCGCTATTTAAACTGATTTGGGCGATTCCCTTAGATACCTCGCTACATACATAATCATAATGACTTGTACTACCTCTAATGACAGCTCCCAAGCAGATAATTGCATCATATTTTTTACTTTTTGCCATTTTTGATGCAATCAGTGGTATTTCAAAAGCTCCTGGAACCCAGGCTACCTCGATATCTTTCTCGTTTACATTCTCCCTTTTGAGATTATCTAGTGCTCCAGATAATAATTTTGAAGTTATAAATTCATTAAATCTCGCTACAACAATACCTATTTTAATATCGTTCGCTACTAAATTACCTTCATAAGTGTTCATTTATTTTTCCTCCATATTTAAAATGTGACCCATTCGATTTTTCTTTGTTTCTAAATAAAAACTATCATAAGGATTGGCTTCTATTTCGATTGGTATTCTACTGGAAATGGTAATTCCATATTTTTCTAACTGTTCAACCTTGTCAGGATTATTTGTCAGTAAATGTAGTGACTGTAGTCCCAGGTCTTTAAGCATTTGTGCTCCAATATGATATTCTCTTAAATCACCTTCAAAGCCTAATGCAAGATTGGCATCAAGCGTATCCATTCCTTGATCTTGTAAATGATAGGCTTTTAATTTATTGATAAGTCCAATTCCTCGTCCCTCCTGTCGCAAGTAAAGTAAGACACCTGAACCATTTTCAGCAATCATTTTCATAGCTTTATCGAATTGCTGTCCACAATCGCACCGTAAAGAGCCTAAAACATCTCCTGTTAAACATTCAGAGTGGACCCGACATAATACATTGGTTCCATCCTCTATATTTCCCATAATAAGAGCAAGATGATGTTCCCCATTTAGTTTATCTATATAGCTAATTGCTTTGAAATTACCGTATCTAGTAGGCATATTGACAGTTGAAACTCGTTCTACCAGCTGATCATATATTTTCCTATATTCTTGTAATTCTTTGATGGTAATTAGTGGAATGTTGTGTTTCTTCGAGAACTGAATTAAATCATCTGTTCTCATCATTTTGCCATCATGATTCATTATTTCACAACATAGGCCACACTCTTTTAGTCCAGCTAATTTTAATAAATCAACAGTTGCTTCTGTGTGTCCATTTCTTTCTAGAACACCACCTTTTTTTGCAATTAAAGGAAACATGTGTCCTGGCCTGCGAAAATCAGAGGGTCTTATATCTTCAGCTACACACATACGTGCGGTCAGTCCTCTTTCCTCGGCAGAAATACCTGTGGTCGTTTCTTTATAATCAATTGAAACTGTAAAAGCAGTCTTATGATTATCTGTATTGTTTTCAACCATAGGTGAAAGCATTAATTGATTAGCTAAACGTTCGCTCATAGGCATACAAATTAATCCTTTGGCATAAGTAGCCATGAAATTAACATTTTCAGTTGTAGCTGCTTGTGCAGAACAAATTAAGTCTCCTTCGTTTTCTCTATCCTTGTCGTCTATAACAAGAACAAGTCGTCCCTTCTGCAATGCTTCTAATGCTTCTTGTATTTTTCGATATTCCATTGACTGATCATCCTTTCTGCTAAAATCCATTTTGATATAATAGTTCCTTAGATATTTCTGATTTTGGAGAATTATCCATCAGTTTTTGCACATATTTACCTAAGATATCATTTTCAAGATTTACTGTACTCCCGACTTGTTTACTCTTAAGAATGGTTTGTTCCAAGGTATGAGGGATAACAGATACTGAAAAGTTTACTTTGGAGACTTTAGCGACAGTCAGACTAATGCCGTCAATTGTAATAGATCCTTTTTCAACTATTAAATCTAAAATTTCTTTTTGTGTGTTGATTTGATACCATACAGCATTATCATCTTTTTTTATTGACGAGATTTTTCCTGTACCATCAATGTGTCCTGTAACGACGTGACCCCCAAGTCGACCGTTGACAGATAAGGCTCTTTCTAGATTCACCTCACTTCCATGTTTTAATAAGGTAAGAGCTGTTCGACTCCATGTTTCATTCATTACATCAACTGTAAAGGCTTGATGATTGAAATGAGTAACTGTAAGACAGATACCATTTACTGCTATACTATCGCCTAAATGAATATCCGTTAATATTTTTGAGGCTTTAATTGATAGTTTGCAATTACGAGAGTCTTTCTGTATTCTTTCAACTTTTCCGATTTCTTCAATTATTCCTGTGAACATGGATAAATCACTTCACTTTCTATGAGATAGTCATTTCCTATTTGAGAAAAAGCATAAGGTTTCAAGCTAATAGCGTCATTTGGCAAAGAAATACCTTCGCCTCCGACAGGAAACTTGGCACTGCCTCCAAAAATTTTTGGTGCAATATATATTTTCAGCTCATCAACAATTTGTTGTTCCAAAGCACTCCAATTCATTAGACTGCCCCCTTCTAGAAGTAGGCTATCAATCTGCATGTTTCCTAGATGTTGCATTAAATCCGATAAGTCTATATGATTGCCTTTTTTCTTTATGGAAAGTATTTCACAGCCATGATTTTGATATAGCTTCATTTTATTTTTTTCCTCAGAGGAAGTGGCAATGTAAGTTTTAATATCATTTGCTGTTTTTACGATTTTAGAGGTAAGAGGAGTTCGTAAATGTGTATCGCATATGATACGGATAGGATTTTTCCCTTCCTCCAATCTACATGTCAGCAAAGGATCGTCTTGAATAACAGTATTGACTCCCACCATAATCGCACTGACATAGTGTCGTAACTGATGCACATGCTTTCTTGCCTCTTCTCCAGTAATCCATTTGGATTGATTTGTTTTAGTGGCTATTTTTCCATCCATTGTCATTGCATATTTCATAAAAACATAGGGGACATGCTGGGTAATATACTTTCTAAAACTTTTTATTAAGTTAAGACACTCATTTTCTAAAACTCCAACAGTAACTTGAAGATTATTTTCCTCAAGTATCTTTACTCCTTTTCCAGATACAATAGGGTTGCAGTCTAGGCTTCCAATGACTACTCTTGTAATACCACTATCAATTATAGCGTCTATACAAGGAGGTGTTTTCCCAAAGTGACAACAGGGTTCAAGTGTTACATAAAGCGTCGCTCCTACAGGGGATTCTCTACAGTTTTTAAGAGCATTTCTCTCAGCATGTGGGCCACCAAAAAACTCATGATATCCTTGTCCGATAATGTGATTATCTTTTACAATAACTGCGCCGACCATAGGATTGGGATTGACGTAACCAGCCCCTTTTTGTGCCAGTTTTATTGCTAATTGCATATATTTTGAGTCGCTCATCTCACTGCCTCCAAAAAAATATACCTTGAATAGGGGACTATTCAAGGCATATAAAAGAAAACTTATGCGATTAACAAAAATGCTCTGAAATGACAAGTAATCATTTCAGAGCACGCAAAAAGCACAAATATACTTTTATCTTCTTTCATCCAGACTATACTGTCGGCTTTGGAATTTCACCAAATCATGCCTTTCGGCTCGTGGGCTATACCACCGGTAGGGAATTGCACCCTGCCCTGAAGATAGTTATTCAATTACAGATGATTATAGTACTTAATTTTGAATATGTCAACAGATAAACATAAATTATTTTTGATATATTGTATTTGTGATAATCGATTCTCGCTCCTCGGATAAAGAAAATATGATATACTAGATAAACGAAATAAGAGAAAAGGAAAACTATGTACGAATATTTAAAAGGAATCATTACCAAAATCACTGCCAAATATATTGTTCTTGAAGTCAACGGTATCGGCTATATCCTGCATGTGGCCAATCCATATGCCTACTCAGGACAGGTCAACCAAGAAGCTCAAATTTATGTGCATCAGGTGGTGCGTGAGGATGCTCATCTGCTTTATGGATTTCGCTCAGAAGACGAGAAAAAGCTCTTTCTCAGTCTGATTTCGGTCTCTGGGATTGGGCCTGTATCAGCTCTTGCTATTATCGCTGCTGATGACAATGCTGGCCTGGTTCAAGCTATTGAAACCAAGAATATCACCTACTTGACCAAGTTCCCCAAAATTGGCAAGAAAACAGCCCAGCAGATGGTGCTGGACTTGGAAGGCAAGGTAGTAGTTGCAGGAGATGACCTTCCTGCCAAGGTGGCAGTGCAAGCTAGTGCTGAAAACCAAGAATTGGAAGAGGCTATGGAAGCCATGTTGGCGCTGGGTTACAAGGCAACCGAGCTCAAAAAAATCAAGAAATTCTTTGAAGGAACGACAGATACAGCTGAGAACTATATCAAGTCAGCCCTTAAGATGTTGGTCAAATAGGAGCAGAGCATGACAAAACGTTGTTCGTGGGTCAAGATGACCAATCCGCTCTACATTGGCTATCATGATGAGGAGTGGGGCCAACCCCTCCATGATGACCAAGCATTGTTTGAGTTGTTGTGTATGGAAACCTATCAGGCAGGCCTGTCTTGGGAAACGGTGCTCAACAAACGCCAAGCTTTCCGAGAAGCCTTTCATGGCTATCAAATTCAAGCGGTCGCAGAGATGACCGACACCGAATTGGAAGACTTGCTGGAGAATCCAGCCATTATCCGAAATCGAGCGAAAATTTTTGCTACACGCGTTAACGCCCAAGCATTTCTACGACTACAGGCAGAGTACGGCTCTTTTGATGCCTATCTTTGGTCTTTTGTTGAGGGGAAAACTGTCGTTAACGATGTTCCTGATTATCGCCAAGCCCCAGCTAAAACACCCTTGTCTGAGAAATTAGCCAAAGATCTCAAAAAAAGAGGTTTCAAGTTCACAGGCCCAGTCGCCGTCCTGTCTTTTCTACAAGCAGCAGGGCTGGTTGATGACCATGAGAATGATTGTGAGTGGAAAAGCAGGAATCAGTGAGTATAGGTAATTAGAATATCTGAGAATATAGAAAAAAGCTGAGAAACTTTTCCCAGCTTTTTATATATACTATTAGATTTGTTAGAGTGAAGTCAAAAAAGTGATTCCACCTAAAATAACACCAGCTGAATTTGGAATGATTAGTATCCAATCCTTCTTAGGTTCCTTTGTCCATCCATAAATAACCCAGATTAAGCAAGATATAGCAGCTGATAAAGGTTGAAATGGTTGAGCTTTATTTCCCTGTAAATTAGCGATAATTTGAGGTATGTAGGCAATAAATACTATAATTCCAATAAAGGCACCAATAGAACCTACGATTCGATTAATTTTTTGTTTTGTCATATACACCTCCTTCAAAAGGATATCATAGAAATTAGCGAAATGCAATAAATTCAGATACAAATTGTAACGAAAACGAATACAAAAGCACAAAAATAGAGAAACTATTTATTTTTTGTTATAGTCAAAGCGAATGACTTGTTCCTGTGCATCTACATGAGCATGGACCCCAAAGGGTACAATTGCTCTTGGAGTTGCGTGGCCGACATTCAGATTATAGACAATCGGGATATTGCTGTCAATGATATCCAATAGTGCCTCTTTATAGTCGTCATAGAAAGTTTCATCCATAGGTTTTCCGACCAGGAGTCCACTGATGGCCTCGAATATACCAGTGTTCTTTAAAGTTTGCAACATCTTTTTGAAGTCTTTCGGCTTAGGCTTTTCTTCGCTTGTTTCTAGTAAGAGGATTTTTCCTTCCCAGTCTGACAAGTCAGGGAAAAGTTTGTATTTTTGGCAGAGCTCCGTGCTATCTGTGTATCGAGAGTTGTCAAAGATATCGTAGAGAGATTCGAGGCAACCACCGAGGATTTTTCCCTCGAATTGGGCATTTCCTTGCAACAACTCAAAACCGGTATTTGTATGACTGACACGAGGTGTCCCCAGAGCTTTGGGACTAAAATCAGTTCGTTCCTCATACCAAACATTGCTAGGGCGAATTTCTGAGATTCTTCCTGTCTCAATCAATTCTTTAAAGTAGTGAAGGCTATAGGGCGACATCTCCTTGTCTAATTCACAAATGTCTGCTAAAAAGGATTGACCATAAAAAGTCTTGATTCCTAGTTTATGCAACATGAGATGGTTCATGGTTGTATCTGAGAAGCCAAGAAATATTTTTTGGTTGATAACCTTTTGTAGTTGGTCATTTTCAAAAAGATAAGGTAGTAAGCGATAGGTATCGTCTCCACCGATGGCGCATAGGATCATGTCGATGCTATCATCAGAAAAGGCATGAATCAAATCCTCTGCACGAGCTTCAGGATGGTCCTTGATAAAGTCTAATCCTTTTAGCGAATGAGGCAAAAAGGTAGGATTGAGTCCCAGGTTCTTGAGACGTTGGACACCCAAGTCCACTTCGTGTTTGACAAAGTCCTCTCCGATAATGCCACTAGATAAACTAACAACACCAATAGTAGAAACCATATTTCTTCCTCCTAGAAATTGATTGAGCCTATTTTATCATAAAAGATGGGAGAAAACTATAGGGAAAAGGGTAGAGGGAAGCTTGTAGGCAAGCAAGTGAAAAAGCAACCGCTGGTGCAGTTGCTTTTCGTTTTCTAATCAGTAATCTCGCTAGATATGAGTTACTTGGTCAACTCTTGATTATAGGAGAGAGCCAAATCAATCCAGTAAGGCAATTCTTTTTGGCCTTCTATATCTAAGTCTATATACCCATGATAAAGGCGCCCCCTCATCAATGTAGTATGAGCTCCTGTTCGGGGTAGAACTTGCTTCTCCATTTCCTTGCCAATTCTGACCATAACCAGTTCATCCTTTCTGGAACTGACAGTAAGGACCATTTTACCACGAATCATAAAGGCCAGGCCACCAAACAGCTTCTTTTCTTCTAGCTCTTCTTCGAAAATTTGGGGAGGAAGTTTGAGCGCTAGAATTTTTCGAATCTGCTGAGCTAAAGATTGACTATATGCCATAGCTCTTTCCTTTTCTTAGTAACGTGTTGGTCCTGCACTTGCGCTACGGATATTCAAGCGTTTCTTGAGATAGAAGCGAAGGGCTAGGAGGGCTGCTCCGATAATAGCCAGTGGCACTGGAGCAAGTACTGGGTTAAGGCTAGCTGGTAGGAAGCTTGTTGCAAAGAAGACAAGCAACCAAAGGAACATAGAAGCTAGGATAACCAGTACAGATTTCCAGAAAGGTGGACGTTGGCTGCGGTCCATATCTGGTCCATAGTATTGGTAAACAAAGTAGTACATCAAGTAGAAGGCAAATCCACCAACAAGTCCAACTAGCAGGAGAGTGACAAGTCCATAGCCGAAAGCCTGATCTGCTGCAAAGAAGGTTGTGAGGGCGCTGACGAGGGCAAAGAGGCTAGTGATGAAAAGGGCTGAGTCCATAATCATGAGTTTCGGATCATCATTTTCTTTTGGATGCTCTTTTTCATATTGTTCCTTGACAGTGAAACTATGAGCCCAGTGGGTCGGTGCGCCATAGAGGGAACGAGCAGTCGTACCCTTGGCTTGCTCCTCAAGGATTTGGGGAATAACTGCCTCAAAGATAGCCTTGATTTCAGCGTCTGTTTTTCCATCTTTGATGAATTGTTGGGTAGCGATGTGGATAAACTCTTGGTTTTTCTTTGTTAATTTTTGTAGATCAATCTGAGACATAGGAACTCCTCTTAGAACCATTTTTTATGGATGAGATAGAGAGTGAGCGAGACACTCATAGCAAAGGCGATAAAGACGATTAACCAGAAGGCATTTGGCTCACCGTTTAGGGGGATTTCATTATCCTTAAAGTTCATCCCGTAGGCAGAAAAGACCATGGTTGGGATGGACATGACGATGGTCACAAGGGCCAAGGTTTTCATAATGTTGTTCTGGTTGTTAGAAATGATAGAGGCGAAGGTCTCTGTCATAGAATGCAAGACGTTTCCATAAATGTCTGCCATCTCGATGGCCTGTTGGGTTTCAATCAGGGTGTCTTCAAGCAGGTCTTCGTCCTCAAGGTATTTCTTGATATTGCTGGTTGAGCTGGTCAATTTCTTAATCACACGCTCATTTGTTTTGAGGGAAGCCTTGAAATAGACGATGGTTTTTTCCAATTCCATGAGCTCAATCAATTCTTCATTACGAGTTGATTGATGCAGTTGACTTTCGATTTGTTCACTCTTACGGTCAATCGAACGAAGGGCTGTTAGGTAAAGCTCTGCATTGCGATAGAGAATCTGGAAGATAAAACGCGAACGCATGAAGGTATAGAAATTACGCAAACGACGGTTGATAAAGACATCGAGGACTGGTAATGGTTCCAAACAAGTAGTGATAATGGTTTCCTCGGTGATGATAATACCAAGCGGGATGGTTACGTAGTAGGTGCGGTTATTTCTTTCTTCTGTGACCGGCACGTCAACGATAATCAGGGTGTACTCGTCTTCAATTGTAATACGAGACATTTCTTCTGCATCGAGCGGTGCTCGAAGGTCGGCAATATCGATATCGAAGGCATTAGCGATTTCGAGTGATTCATTTTGAGTTGGATTAACGAGATTGATCCAAGTACCCGGTTCAAGCGTATCGATCTCTTTAAATTCAGTTGTTGTAGAGAGAAAAACTTGTTTCATATCCCTTATCCTTTCTCATTTTTCAGATTTTTTCACACCGTACTATTATACTACAAAATCGGCCTTTTTCAAAATAAATCTAACAAAAATCCTGTTGCTATTGGATTTTTACTTTGTCTTGAGATGTTGATTTTTAAATTTGCTCCCCTTTTTGCTCCCCCTATAGTGCTTTTAGTGCAGTTTCGTAGAATGATACTGCTTTTTTTGCGTTCTCTTTTGAGAGGTGACTATATATATCCATGGTCATTGATAAAGTGGAATGACCTAGACGGTACTGGAGTTCCTTGTATGGTATTCCAGAGTTAAGCAAGAGACTAGCGTGAGTGTGACGGAATCCATGAAAGCCAATGTTAGGAACATCAGCACGCTTAAAATGTGTTTGCAATCTTCTTTTAAGTCTTGAACTGCTAGGATACTCATGAATGAAATCCGAAAATACCACGCTTTCACGTTGTCCTATCTTCCAGGCCTCTTTAGTTTGGCGTAGTTTGTATTGCTTTAGCATGCTAACAGTCGCTTGATCTATATCTATATCCCGATAACTAGCCTTAGATTTTGGGCTATTGATTTCTAGATCACGATTTAGTGTTTTGGTAATATGTACAACGGCATTATCTAAGTCAATATCAGACCAGCTAAGCGCTAGAGCCTCATTGATACGGCAACCAGTAGCCAATAGGAACTTATAGAGCGTCGTCTCATAGTAATAACGGTATCTATGAGTATCTAAATTATCGAGATAACTAAGAAATTTTTTTAGTTCTTGATTTTCAAAGTGCTTTACTTTTTTCCGCTTTGCTTTCTGAGTGTTACGAGGTAAAACAACATCACGCGCAGGATTGGACGGTATAGCTTGCATGGTTACGCCATACTGTAAGATACGTTTGTTTAAAGCGTGTATCTTGTCATAATGTAGAAAAGCCCCTTTTTCCCCTCTATTAGTCTTGTCAGCAAGTTCGTTGATAATTGACTGAATAAGTGGAGTAGTGAGCTTATCGAGCTTGTAAGCCCCAAAAATAGGCAATATATGATTATCAATTAGCTTTCTAACATTGCCTTGAGTGTTTGGCTTAACCGTATTCTTATAACTTTCTAACCAGAGATTAGCTAATTCTTGATAGTTTTTTATGGTGCTAGCCTTTTGTCTAGTGGATCCTGCTTTTTGAAAAGCAATTTTTTCTTGAGTAGCTTTCTGCTTAACTTCCTTTTGTGTCCGCCCCGTTACCTTAGTTTTAACTTTCTTTCCTGTTACCTGGTCAACTCCTAAATATACATTAGCACGATAGACTTTGCTACCGTCTTTTTTTATAACTTCAGTTATTTTCATGATGATAAACCTTTCTAAAATACATCAGCAGGCAAGCCATTATCAAAAAGGTTTTATATCATGCTAGGGCTTCACAATTTGCCCTGTATTCGATTTTAAATAGTCAGACGGTAAATAATACCAGAATAAAAAACAAGGCGGATATGGGGCTAATATGAGCTTGTTTATAGTAAACAGGCCTGTATTTAAAGTTTTTTATCGTCAGTTAGCTGTTTTAAAGTTTTTTCAAAGTCCGAGTTTATCTTTTGAGTTTTATTGAATAGTTGGTATTCTGCTTTCGCTTTATCTTTCGCAACCTTGGAAGTGATTTTCCCATGACCTTCTAAAATATCGTATTCTTGGAAAGTCAAAAAGCGGTCAATGCTTTGGGCTAGTTGTTGCATTGTCTGAGCTTTTCGCTGTTCTATCTGTCTTTCCAGATAATCAAAATAGCTAGATATTCCTCTTTCAAGGGAACGGATTTCTGTTTCTGAAAGGTAATTCTTTGCTATTTGGGTATCTGCTTGCAGTATGCGACCATTAGGGGAGTTTTTCCATGTTGTAAGTCCCATGTTGTCTTTTGTATGGTCAGCTTTCGTGTAGATAATTTCCGCAGCAGTTTGGCCAGTGATTGCATAATGAAACTTATTCTGTACATCAGCATAGAATTGCTTAGTCAACGTACTTTGTGGATCATAGTCAATAGAAATTTCTGCAAAAATATCTGTAATCTGTAACCATATACGGCGTTCACTAGCCCGGATAGAGCGCACGCGCTCCAACAGCTCACGGAAATAGTCTTTTTCCAGCAAGTTTTCGCCTTGTTTCAGACGGTTGTCATCCATGGCGAACCCTTTTATCATGTACTCACGAAGTACCGAAGTAGCCCACTGTCTAAATCTCGTAGCTTTTTGGGAATTGACACGGTAACCAACTGAAATGATGGCATCAAGGTTGTAGTAGCTGACATCCTTAGTTTGGGTTTTATCAGCAATTGCACCGTGTTTTGTGGTTATTTCCATTTTGGAAACAACCACCTTTTCTTCTAATTCTCCCTCTTCAAAGATATTTTTTAAGTGCTTACTAATTGCAGGAACACCGACATCGAAAAGTCTAGCCATTTCTTTCTGACTAGCCCAAATCGTTTCACCTTTGATGATGACACTAGCTGTCTCGCTATCGTTGTCAGCGGTATAGATTAAAAATTGTAATTCGTTCATGAGATCCTTTCTAAAACATTGTGAGTAGTTGACTTTTGTTGACATCAACAAAATTAGTAGATATGGGGCTTATATTGGGTTGAAGCTTGAGTGAACCACGAGAATCCACGCGCTTCAGGATTGTTGAACATTGTGGCGCGTGGTATGGTGTAAGTCGCTTTTTAAATGCAAGAGTGGTATAATAATGTTGTAAATACCTAACCTTTCGCTTATTTTCAGTTAGGTACTATTAGACAAGTTGGCAGTAGCTAGCTTGTCTTTTTTGTTGCTATTTTGCAATTTTGCCGTTTTTTGCGCTTTAGTCTGTAAAATTGGCTTTCTATTCTTCAATTTCCTCTGTTTTTGCACAATAGACAATGAAAAAGATGGTTGCTATTGGCGAATATGGGGGGATTTTTATCTTCCTCTCATAGCTAATAATTCAATAGTTTTACCTATATTTTCTTGTTCAGTTTCTGTTAGTATGCTCCATAAAGCTATAAATTTTTGTAATCTAGCAGGGAGAAATAGAAACGAGCTATAAAAGTCTTCACGGTGCTTTACAACTATTTCGGGAGGTACGGCAGTATTTTTATAGCTTTCATAAAATTGTTTATCAATATACTCATAAAAATCTTTTGTTCTTTCTCCGATTAGCTCTTTTATCTCTTGGGTGAGGAATGTTTCAACATCAGGATAGTTTGAAAAAATTGTTTTATCCAATGCTTTTTCTAATTCTCTATACTCACTATACCCCAACAGATATCCAACGCTTACGCCGAAGTAGTCAGCAAGTTGTTGGGCTTTTTCTGGTTTGATTTGGCTTTCTCCGTTTTCCCAATTTTGAAGAGTACGATAATGAACCCCAATATTTTCAGCTAACTCTTTTTGAGATAGCTTTTTTTCTTGTCTTAATTCTTTCAATCTATTCATGTTTTATCACACCTTTCACAGATGATTATATACTATATCTTAGAAAAAGTACATTTTTTTTGTGCAAAAATTAAAAAAATAGTTGACAACAGAAAAAACATTGTGTATCATATAATTCAAGCACAGAAAAAATGTGCAAACCCCTCCAACCTTTCACGCTTTCAATCTATTCATGGAGGGGGATTTTTTAGAAAGGGGGAAAGCTATGAGTAAACTACGAGGCTATCGAGTTATGTTAGGACTAACTCAGCAACAAATGGCGGATAAGCTAAAAATTTCTTTGCAGTCATACAACAACAAAGAATTAGGTAAAACGCCATTCAATGACAAAGAACGCCTAGCGATTAAGTCAATGGTTGCAGAAATCAAATCAGATATAACCATAGATGAACTATTTTATAGCTAGAAAGGAGCAAACCGATGGAACTAGTCTATATGGACGGTAAAAAAGAGCCGTATACTACGAGTGCAATCATAGCTGAATGCGCTGGAATAAAACACCACGCAATACAGGAACACATTAGAAAACAAATTGGACGACTGGAGCAATTTGGAAAGGTGTCATTTAAAATGCGACCTTTACAAAGTGGACAACAGGCAAAAGATTATATTTTGAATGAGCAACAAGCAACATTACTGATCACATTCTTGAAGAACACCGAGCAAGTGGCCAACTTCAAAACCAACCTAGTCAAAGCATTCTTTGAAATGCGTGAGGAACTTTCTAAGTTTCGTATGCAGAGGGCGCTAGAAAAGCCAAAAAGAAAAACCTTGCATGACAGTATTGAGAATTGGGAACAAGCCCCAAAGTACCCGCATAGCACCATGAACAACCTGCTACTAAAAGCAGTAACCGACAGGAACGCTAAGCAGTTAAGGGAAGAACGTGGGGGATACAATGGCATTGATAGCTTGACCAGTGACGAGCTGGAGCAATACCAAGCATTTGAGGATATGGTAATAGCCATGATTGGCTTGAATATGAGTTACCAAGAAATCAAGGCTATGGCATTCAGAAATAAAAAAACACGCCAAAGAAGCGCGTGATTGCAACAAAAAAGGCTTAGCAATAACCACACCGCAAAGCCTTTCACACTAACACTAAAACGAATTTAACAAAGCAGGCAAGCTATTATCAAAGAGGTTTTAGTAAAGATTTATACCTAGATTATAGCATATTTAGGGCAATTTGACCATACGGAGAGCGCCAACTCTTAAAACTGGTACTTTCTCACGCTTTCAATTTGGCGAGTCTGAGCGTGAGGATTAGCGTTATAAGAAACAACTCAAAAAGCCTCACGTTCAGAAATTTGGCGACCGAGAGCGTGAGGCTGTAGGCAAGAAAAAAGTATTAAAAAGCCATCGTGGCAAGTATAAAAAGATAGAAAAAGAGGTAAAAAACATGACAACAAAAAAAGCAACATCAAGCCAACAAGTTCTATTATCGGCTAAGAAACTAGCAGAATTAGGGAACGAATTAACCGACATCATGAATGTTTTAGAAATGAATAACCTAGCTCTTGAAGGGCTTGAGTTTGCACTACAGAAAGATACAACCATGTTCTTATGGCTTGCTAAAAAATACACTGATACAGCATACGCCCAGAATGAAAAGCTATACGATCGTCTAAATGAAATAGCCTTTTTGCTTTTGAACAATGACAACGCTAAAGAGCTGGAGGCATACCATGACTAAAGATATTAAAGAAATGGCACAAGCTGAAGACGACTTGCTGAATATGGAACAACCTAAACAAGCGGAATTTATCAAGAACTATAAGGCGAGGGCATAACATGAATGAATTAGATTTGACCAATGCACAGGCGGTAATCTCTATGATGGTACTGATTGGCTTACTGCTTTATCTAAACCACCGAGACCGCCAAAAAAGCGCCCAATTTGAGCGAGAAAACCAACAGACGATAGAAACACCTAGCGAGGATTTAAACCCTGATTATGGGCGATATATCCAGCTTGCAGGGGTAAGAGTTTACGGAGGGATGAAATGAGTTACATAGTGAAGATATACCTTGATAGTGAAAAAATACCAGATGAACCTTATTTTACTAAAGATATTTTTCTAGCTACGTGTATGGACAATGCAACAAAGTTAGCTGTAACTATGGGCTTGTTGACAAAACAAGCGTTTGATTTAGAGACTAAGACAGCTATTTTGAAAACCTTGGATACAATCATAGAAACTCAAAAAGATATTTTGCAAGGGGTAGCGAGCGGACAAATAACCTTTGTGAATAAAAGCAAAGGAGAGGAGGAACTGAATGAGCCTATCAGAGAATGATAAGAGAGTATTAAGACTAATCAAGATAGGGGCTGAGAACTCCATAACAGGGGCAGAAATCAGCCTGATCACTAAGCTAGCAGAAAGAACCGTGCAAGATATTATCAGCCGTCTAATCACGCGCCATAGTGTTCCTATTGTTGGGGTTCGCCATGGGACATTTAGAGGATATTTTATCCCAGCTAACAAAGAGGAGCTACTGGACGGTGCAAAAACATTTTACAATCAGATACGAGAAGAAGAAAAGCGCCTAGCGGTGTTGATGAACAGCGACCTAGAAAGTTACAAAGAAACCTTGAAGGAGGTGGGCGGATATGTTTAGCCTAAGCCGAGAAAGCGAGCAAGATCTAGCGCATGGCATTCTGGAGGTAGTGGAAAGATACCTTGAAGCGCGTGATACAGTCAAACCACGACTGACAGGCTTAATATCAGCCCAGGAAGTCATGGACGAGTTAGATATAAAATACATGACACTCCAAAAGTGGGAAAAAGCAGGGCTAAGACGATACCAGCCCCCACTAGAAGATACTAGGAAAATCTATTACAAAGTTACGGACATCTGGAAGTTTATGGGGGTGGAGAATGGCAAAAACTAAAATATATTTTTGGCTAAAAATTGATAAGAAATTTTTTGATAATATTTTTATCAAGAGACTAAAAACGGTACCTGGTGGGTACACTATGACGGTGATTTATATTAGGCTCATGCTAGAGAGCTTAGAAAGTGACTGTATTTTATACTATGAGGGTTACTTTGACAATCTCAAGGAAGAGTTAGCCCTAAAATTAGACGTATCGGAAGATGATATAGATATGACCATGGCATACTTTACTAAGTGTGGTCTAATACAAGTTGATGAAGATAAAAACGCAGAACTACCGCAGGCAAAAGCCTTGGTACAGCAGGAAACCAACCAAGCAGCATACATGCGAGAATATCGGAAACAGCAACGAGAACAAAAGGAAAATCTTACAATGTCATCTGACAATCTTACATTGTTAACTACATGTAAGACAGAGATAGAGAAAGAAAAAGAGATAGAGATAGAAGAAGAGATAGAGAAAAAAACTTCTTCTGCTCCTACTGCTGAAATCTCTAACTATTACCAAAAGCGTATAGGGGTTATGGATGGGCAACAATATCAAATACTGACTGACTATCTCACTCTTGACGGTATGGAGCTAGAGGTTATCAAGATTGCTATAGACAAGGCTGCAGATAACGGCAAGCGATCTTTTAGCTATATCAATTCAATACTCAAGAACTGGAGACAGAATGGTATTAGAACCATGGTACAAGTCGAAGATGAACAGAGACTGTTTCAGCAAAAGAAACAAGGTCAGTCTGACGATGATATTCAAGATCCGTTTATCTACTGAAGGAGAGGAGAAACAATGGAATTACTGAATACAGACCAGCTCAATGAAAAAATAAAGGTCACTGATGAGCTTTGCCCAACCCATCAGATTAACCTAGTACAATTCAAAAAGCCAGATGGTTATACATCACCCTACTGCATGGAATGTACTAGGGAGAACATCAAACAGACGGAGCTAGAGGGCATAGAAAAAGCCCTGGGCCATGATCTGGACTCTTCAACCTATGATGTGCTAGCGCGTGAAAGTACGGTATCAAATGAGCTGAGAGAGGCCTCTTTTAGCACTTTCAAAGCCGAGACAAAAGAGGAACACGAGGCCAAGGAGTTTGCTATCAAACAAGCTAAGGAGTACCTAAACGGTATGACAGGAAACACGCTAATTATGGGCAATCCAGGTACTGGAAAAAGTCATTTATGCTATTCTATGGCCAAAGCCATTAACGAGGGCTATAAGTCTAGGAATGAGCCTAAGAGTGTGCTTTTTGTCAGTATTACTGAGATTATCACGCGCATTCAGTCAGGTTGGCAGTATAGACAGAGTGATTTTACAGAGTATGACGCCTTGAAGTTGCTGACTGAGGTTGACTATCTCTTTATTGATGATTTAGGAACAGAAAGCGTTATGAACAACCAAAAAAATGAAGCTAATAATTGGGTACAGGCCTTTCTTTTCAAGATTTTTGATAAGCGAGACACAACTATCATCAACACCAATCACAACGGAAAAGAGCTGGCCAGAATCTATAATGATAAGCTAGTCAGTCGCATTGGAAAACAATCAGAGGGGAACGTATTTATTATTACAGACATTAAAGATAAGAGGATGAAGCGCAATTTTTAACCAAATAAAGAAAGGAGGAAGCCCCATGATAGAACCAGCATACTTTGAACAGGCAGATCAGGAACTGGAGGAACTCAATCGCAAACGTGACGATTTTATGGCGGATGCTACACCAGTATGTATTGAAGATACGCCTAAACTGATTGAACTAGGTGAGAAGCTTCGGACGGAAGACACCAGCATAAATGCCTATGAGTTATACAGACACCCTGAAGCGCGTGCAAAGTTATTCGCCCAAATCGCGGAAGCCTGCTTCTTGCTGATTGCAGATAGCTCACCAGTACCAGTGCAGCCGACACAAGCACAGCGGATACATTTTTGCGAGTACTTGGAAGGACAATTCCAGAATATCATTAAGAAGTTGATTGCAGGAACTGACAAGCAAGTTCTAGAGTCTTTACTTGAAGCTTTGCAACTACCCAAAGAAAAACAAGCTCAATTTGTCCGTGATGTGGTAGTAAGTGGCTTACTCAGTGAAGAATAGTAGCAAAGGGGCATTGCCTCTTTTTGTGGTTTCACTACTACTGAACCCAATAGTTTTGGGTTTTTCCATATAGGGGGAAATAATGAAACGGTTAGCAATAGAAACAATCACTAAACCAATGAAGCCGAGAGGAATAACTAAGGGTATAGCTGAGTTGGACGGTCAACGTTTAGAGATTGATTTGGATAATTTAATGATTGATTTTGGTGGAGAGTCATTTGAATTAGACAGAATAGCAGGAACTAAGGGAGGTTATCGCTATTTCTTTCTTTGCCCTGATTGTGGTAGGCGGTGCAGGTTGCTTTATAAACGGTATTTGTATTTTAGTTGCGGTACTTGTCTAGATATCCACAAGAGCACCCTTAACCGTAGTAAAACGGATTGCCAATACTACTGGGAGCTTGCACTAAAAGAAGCCAGAAAGGTAGAACCAGGGTGGAGTCCTAGACGTGGTAGATATATGTTTGATGGTTTCCCTGAAAGACCAAGGTATATGAAACGTGACAGGTATCATAAGCACTATAAGAAGTTTTTGAAGTATATTGAAAAAGGGGATAGATTTTGGCTGAATGGTTCGAGATTGTGAGACAATATGAAGTAGTGTGTAATTTACCAAACGAACACCGTATAAGGGGGAAATATGGAACGCGATAGCCAAGGGAGGTTTTTGCCGGGCAATCAAGTAGCAAAAGGCAACAAGGGCAATAGAAAGCCAAAATATGGCAATAGCAACGCTTTGAAGCATGGACTACGCAGAGGATACACTGGACTGTTACCAAGCCGAAAAGGTGGGGTGTCTATATATAAAAATGGTGCATACCTTGGAACACTACCAGACAAGTATTTCCACCATTCTGAAGATGGAGCGCTTTGGGTAGATTATAGTGCTTGTCAGTATTTGATTTCGGTTTGTGGCTTACCTGAGAGTATGTTTAGCGAACCAGAAGAATGGTAAGGGGGTATATACTTGAACTCCGAGCGAACGCCGAGAAAATGCAAAAAAAGCCAGCACAGGGCTGACTCCTTTGTGATATTCCGATAAAATATTATACCATAAAGGAGGCCGAGGCATGACACCAGAGCAGGTAAAAGAAAAACTAGAGGGCGTTAAGTGGATAAGCAAGGAAATCAAAGGCTTATATTTGGAATTGGAAGCCCTGGAAGGTGGTATTATCGAAAAGCCAACACTAAGCCATAGCAGAGTACAAACAAGCAGGGGAAATACAGCAGAGAATAACCTTATAAGTGTTCTAAAACTAAAAGAGGATACGCTTCAGAGGATTGAGCGACTTACTGAAGAGAGAATGGAAATATCTAGGCTGATTGATAAGTTGGTCAATCCGCTTGAGCGTTCTGTTCTAAGACTTTTTTATTTGAATAATCTAGACGCTTGGCAGGTTGCTGAGGAAATAGATAAATCAAAGACTACAGTATATCGAGTAAAGCAGGAAGCTATAGAACACTTGAGCAAGGTGGAAGGAGCGAACTAATGGAGCTGGATAAGTTTAAAACGATGATGAACGTCAGAAAGCGGATGACTTACTTTCTACGATTCCAGAGGATGGCAGGAAGTGAAAACCAAGTTACGATAGATGAAGAGGCTTGGAAACTGATCTTACCTGATCAGTGGAATTTGAGCGGTGAGCATGAAAAGGCAATCCGTGAGGGGCTGGAGATATTCGCCCACGACATCAACAGCATAGAGAACAAACGAGCCAGAAAATACTTTATTATCCATTATTGCTATATGAGAAAGAAAACAATGAGAGAATGCGTAGAGATGGCAGGTACTAGCTCCACTAGCTACCACCGATACAAACAGATAGCCGTCTTAAACTTTGCGAGAATCCACCAGAACGGAGAGCTAGAAGCATATAAGTAGGCGTTTGTGGTGCTTTGTTGAGAAATGTTGAGATTTAAGTGAGGGGGATGACATGATTGAAGATTTTTGATTGATTTGGAGAATATCCAATTAGAGGATATGGAGATAGATTTAAACATGGATATAGACATCGATTTAAACATAGATTTTGACCTTGATGGTTTAGATTTAACCTTACTACAAGAGTTAGAAGCATAAATGTTGTCAAATGTAGGCGTAGGCTTCATATTCGCCCCCTATTTTGCTTTGTTTCGTACTGGACAACTAAAACACCACGGACAAACTACAAGCCCTTAGAAACGAATCTGGGGGCTTTTGTGAGGTCATAATCTTATAAACCACGCGCTTCATGCTATAATATACCTATCAGCAATCAGCAATAAAAAAAGCACGTTTGACCGTGCTAGTTTCTTGCCTGCTGAACTCGTCAAATCTTAGCCCTTTTGTGGGGCTTTTTTGCTCCCCTTTTTGCGTACTTTGGGGGAGCAAGTAGTAAAAAGTAATATTAGTATTTTTTGTTCAAAAGCGCGTGATATAAGGGTTAGGAAGCCCTAAGAAAACATAAAATAAGAAGTTTTTTATTATACTATAAATTCAGCCTTTTGGGTAATAGAATCTCACTTTTTTTGGTATAATGGTAAGCAATAATGGACTAGAAAGAACAAAGATGCAAGATAAAATTGTCATTCATGGGGCGCGTGCCCATAATTTAAAAAATATTGACGTGGAAATTCCACGAGACAAGTTGGTTGTCGTGACCGGCTTGTCAGGTTCAGGGAAATCCAGTCTGGCCTTTGATACCCTCTATGCGGAGGGTCAACGTCGCTATGTGGAGAGTTTGTCAGCCTACGCTCGTCAATTCTTGGGGAATATGGAGAAGCCTGATGTAGATGCTATTGATGGTCTCAGCCCCGCTATTTCCATCGACCAGAAAACGACTAGTAAAAATCCTCGCTCGACGGTGGGAACAACGACTGAAATCAATGACTATCTGCGTCTCCTCTACGCACGTGTGGGGACGCCTTACTGTATTAACGGGCATGGAGCTATCAAGGCTTCTTCTGTGGAGCAAATCGTGGATAAGGTTTTAGAATTGCCTGAACGCCAGCGCTTGCAGATCTTGGCCCCTGTCATCCGCAAGAAAAAAGGCCAACATAAGAGTGTTATTGAGAAGGTTCAGAAAGATGGGTATGTTCGTGTCCGTGTGGATGGTGAAGTCTATGATGTAACCGAAGTGCCAGAGTTGTCTAAGAGTAAGCAACACAATATCGATGTCGTGGCTGACCGTATTGTCATCAAGGAGGGCATTCGTAGTCGTCTCTTTGATTCCATTGAGGCTGCCCTTCGTATTGCAGAAGGTTATGTCATTATCGACACTATGGACGACTCTGAGTTGTTGTTTTCTGAGCATTATGCCTGTCCAGTTTGTGGCTTTACTGTTCCAGAGTTAGAGCCTCGTCTCTTCTCTTTCAATGCTCCTTTTGGCTCTTGTAGTGAGTGTGACGGTTTGGGCATCAAGCTGGAGGTGGATACTGATTTGGTAGTACCAGATGCCAGCAAAACCTTACGTGAGGGAGCCTTGGCTCCGTGGAATCCTATCTCATCCAACTACTATCCAAACATGCTAGAGCAGGCTATGACAGCCTTTGGAGTGGATATGGATAAGCCTTTTGAGGACTTGTCAGAAGAAGATAAGAACTTGATTCTCTACGGCTCAGATGGTAAGGAATTCCATTTCCACTATGAGAATGAATTTGGTGGTGTGCGCGATATCGACATTCCTTTTGAGGGAGTTGTCAATAATATCAAGCGTCGCTACCATGAAACCAATAGTGACTACACGCGCACCCAAATGCGCCTCTACATGAATGAGCTGACTTGCGGAACCTGTCACGGCTATCGTCTCAATGACCAGGCCTTGTCTGTCCGTGTGGGTGGCGAGAACGGGCTACATATCGGAGAAATTTCAGACCTGTCTATCGCAGATCACTTGGAATTAGTCAGTCAGTTGACTCTTTCTGAAAATGAAGCCATCATTGCTCGGCCCATTCTCAAGGAAATCAAGGACCGTTTGACTTTCCTTAATAACGTGGGTCTTAACTATCTGACCCTGTCACGTTCGGCAGGAACTCTTTCAGGTGGGGAAAGTCAGCGTATTCGCTTGGCGACCCAGATTGGTTCTAACCTATCAGGTGTTCTTTATATTCTAGACGAGCCGTCAATCGGTCTTCACCAGAGGGATAATGACCGTCTGATTGCCAGTCTCAAAAAGATGCGTGACTTGGGCAATACTCTTATCGTGGTGGAACATGACGAAGATACCATGCGTGAGGCTGATTATCTGATTGACGTTGGTCCTGGTGCGGGTGTTTTTGGTGGGGAGATTGTTGCGGCAGGTACGCCCAAACAGGTAGCTCGTAACAGTAAGTCTATCACAGGCCAGTACTTGTCAGGCAAACGTGCCATTCCAGTACCAGAAGAACGCCGTGTTGGTAATGGTCGTTTTATCGAGGTGACGGGAGCGCGTGAGAACAACCTGCAAAATGTCACAGCTCGCTTCCCACTAGGAAAATTCATCGCAGTGACAGGGGTGTCGGGCTCAGGGAAATCGACCCTAATCAATAGCATTCTCAAAAAAGCTATTGCCCAGAAGCTCAACCGCAATTCAGACAAACCTGGTAAGTTTAAAACGATTACAGGGATTGAGCATGTAGACCGCTTGATTGATATTGATCAGAGCCCCATCGGACGAACGCCGAGGTCCAACCCAGCTACCTATACAGGAGTTTTTGACGATATACGTGACCTTTTTGCCCAGACAAATGAGGCTAAGATTCGTGGTTACAAAAAGGGACGTTTCAGTTTCAACGTCAAGGGTGGTCGCTGTGAAGCTTGCTCAGGTGACGGGATTATCAAGATCGAGATGCACTTCTTGCCAGATGTTTATGTGGCTTGTGAAGTTTGCCACGGAACCCGCTATAACAGTGAAACCCTTGAAGTTCACTACAAGGAAAAGAATATCTCGCAGGTCTTGGATATGACGGTCAACGATGCGGTAGAATTTTTCCAACACATTCCGAAAATTCAACGCAAACTTCAGACTATCAAGGATGTGGGACTGGGCTATGTGACGCTAGGTCAACCAGCTACCACCCTTTCTGGGGGAGAAGCCCAGCGTATGAAGTTGGCTAGTGAACTCCACAAACGCTCGACAGGAAAATCATTCTACATTCTCGATGAGCCGACGACAGGTCTTCATACCGAGGATATCGCTCGCTTGCTTAAGGTTTTAGCTCGCTTTGTAGACGATGGCAATACAGTCCTTGTTATCGAGCACAATCTGGATGTTATTAAGACTGCAGACCACATTATTGACTTGGGTCCTGAGGGCGGTGTCGGTGGTGGAACCATCATCGCAACAGGAACTCCAGAAGAAGTAGCGGCCAATGAAGCCAGCTACACAGGACATTATTTGAAAGGAAAGTTACATCATGAATAAACGTGTACAAGTATTTCTAGCTAAAATGCAAGAAAAAGAACTAGATGGCATCATCATCAATAACCTTAAAAACGTCTATTATTTGACTGGTTTTTGGGGTTCGAACGGAACAGTTTTTATCAGCCGTGACCGTCAGGTCTTGGTGACAGACTCTCGCTACATCATTGCAGCCAAGCAAGAAACTAGTGGTTTTGAGATTGTGGCTGACCGAGATGAATTGGCTGTCATTGCAGGGATTGTTAAGGACATGGGCTTGTCTCGAATCGGTTTTGAGGATGAGATTTCGGTCTCTTATTACCACCGTATGCAGGCAGCCTTTGAAGGAATTGACTTGCTTCCACAAACTCAGTTTGTCGAAGGTCTTCGAATGATTAAGGATGAGGCAGAGATTGTAGCTATTCGCAAGGCTTGTTCTATCTCAGACCAAGCTTTCCGTGATGCGCTTGACTTCATCAAACCAGGAAAAACTGAAATTGAGATTGCCAACTTCCTTGACTTCCGTATGCGTGAGTTGGGAGCATCTGGCTTGTCTTTTGATACGATTCTAGCTAGTGGTATCAACTCTTCCAAACCTCATGCTCATCCTATGCACAAACCAGTGGAGCTAGGAGAAGCCATTACCATGGACTTCGGTTGCCTTTATGACCACTATGTCAGTGATATGACCCGGACTATCTACTTGGGGCATGTTAGCGACGAGCAAGCAGAGATTTACAATACGGTTTTGAAAGCCAATCAAGCCCTTATTGACCAAGCCAAGGCAGGTCTAGGTTTCCGTGACTTTGACAAAATCCCTCGTGATATTATCATCGAGGCAGGTTATGGCGACTACTTTACCCACGGTATCGGACACGGTATTGGACTGGATATCCATGAGGAACCATACTTTAGCCAGACTTCAACAGAAACTATTAAGGCAGGTATGGCCTTGACAGACGAGCCGGGTATTTATATTGAAGGCAAATATGGTGTTCGTATCGAGGATGATATTCTGATTACAGAAACAGGTTGTGAATTGTTGACCCTAGCTCCAAAAGAGTTGATAGTTATTTAAGAGTCAAACAACTCAGATGATTGACTTTTAAATTTTAAAGGTTTATACTGAAAAACGAAAACGGTAGGTGAGGCTACCATAGGGATACGGATGACTACCGCAAAGCAGTGGAGACACTACTCGTTGGTCAACAGTCCTGGTCGCGAAGGTCAAGACTAAGCTCATTTCATTGCCCTATGGAGTTAAAGCTTGAACGAAAAAAACAGATAATTAGTTTTTTAATCCTGCCATTTTATGGTGGGATTTTCTACTGTTTTAAAACAAAGAAAGGAGACAGACGATGCAAATTGACGATCATCCGGAACCGCACATACACAGCCAATCGCTGATTTGTGTCGTTCTGCCCTTATAAAGTGATTGGTCTCTGTGTATGAAACACATCATTCATACAGATAGGAGAAACCAATGAAAACTACAAAAGAAAGATTAGCAACAGCTATTCATACACCTTTAAACGAAACTCTATCTTTTTATAAGACAAGTCTAACAGGCTTGACTGAGGAACAAGTCGAAAAAAATCGTAACCTCTATGGCGAAAACACCATTACCAAAGGTCAAGAAGACAGTATCCTCAAAAAGATTTACGAATCGATCATCAATCCTTTTACAATCATCTTACTGGTCATCGCCGTGATTTCCTTAGTGACCAATGTCTGGTTGGCAAAACCAGGTCAAGAGGATCCGACGACTTCCATTATCATCGTTGTCCTAGTCCTCATTTCTGGTGGCATACGCTTTGTCCAAGAACTCCGTAGTGATAAGGCTGCGACCAATCTATCAAAAATGATTGTCAACACAGCGACTGTCATTCGTCAAGGAGAAATCCAAGAAGTACCTATCGATGATTTGGTAGTGGGTGACGTGGTTAAATTAAGCGCTGGAGACATGATTCCAGCAGATCTTCTTTTATTTGAGTCGCGTGATTTCTTTGTACAACAGTCGGGCTTGACAGGTGAAAGTGAATCGGTTGAAAAATTGGCCTTGACCAAGGCAACAGTTCAACAATCTGATAGTCTGCTGGAAGCAGAAGCGCTCGCCTTTATGGGAACCAATGTCTTGTCTGGTAGTGCTAAGGCCGTGGTTTTGGCGGTTGGTGATGATACCATGATGGGGGCCATTGAGCAGACTTTGAACACCTATGACGAGCCTACTTCGTTTGAACGGGAAATGAATAGTATTTCGTGGCTCTTGATTCGTTTGATGCTGGTCATGGTGCCCATCGTTTTCTTGTCCAATGGTTTAACAGATGGCGACTGGTTGGAAGCTGGCGTATTTGCTTTGAGTGTTGGTGTTGGGCTTACACCTGAGATGCTTCCTATGATTATCACGGCCAGTCTAGCAAAAGGCTCCATCATTATGGCCAAGGAAAAAGTGGTTATCAAGAAACTCAATGCCATACAGGACTTAGGGGCGATTGATATTTTGTGTACAGATAAGACAGGAACTCTAACCCAAGACGAAATTGTCCTTGAATATCCCTTGGACATCCACGGACGCTTGGATTTGACCGTCTTGAGACGAGCTTATCTCAATTCTTATTTTCAAACGGGCTTGAAAAATTTGATGGACAGAGCCATCATCAAACGGACTGAAAAGGAAGCAAAAGAACACGCCCTCTTGCAAAATCTGGCTCAAACTTTTCAAAAAATAGATGAGCTTCCCTTTGATTTTGAACGTAGACGGATGAGTGTTATCGTTAAGGATGAACACGAAGTTGTTAGTTTGGTAACCAAGGGTGCCCTAGAGGAGATGTTGACGATTTCCAGTTATGCGGAATACCAAGGAGTGATTACTCCCTTGACAGATGTTATTAGAGAAGAAATTTTAGCAGAAGTCAGACAACTAAATCAACAAGGTTTGCGTGTCTTGGGAGTGGCCTATAAGTCAGGTTTGAGGGAAGGCCATGCCTATACAGTTGATGACGAAGGGGATATGATTCTAACTGGTTATTTAGCCTTCCTAGATCCTCCTAAACCATCTGCAGCACCAGCAATTAAGGCTCTGTTAGAACATGGGGTTCAAACAAAGATTTTGACGGGAGACAACGAAAAAGTTACCCAAGCAGTCTGTGAAAAGGTTGGTTTGGATATCAATCAGATGCTGTTAGGGTCTGAAATTGACCAGATGAGTGATCAAGAATTGGCTCAAGCCGTAGAGGAGGTAACAGTCTTTGCCAAGCTTTCACCTGACCAAAAAGCGAGGATTATTTTGCAATTTAAGGCTAATGGTCATGCTGTTGGCTATATGGGAGATGGGATCAATGATGCTCCTTCTATGAAAGTTGCAGATGTGGGGATTTCTGTTGATACAGCAGTAGATATTGCCAAAGAAACAGCTGATGTTATCCTACTTGATAAGGATCTCATGGTACTTGAAAAAGGACTTGTTGAAGGGCGTAAGGTCTATGCCAATATGACCAAATATATCAAAATGACAGTGAGTTCTAATTTTGGGAATATCTTATCCCTTTTGGTTTCTGGAATCTTTTTACCATTTTTACCGATGGCTCCAGTCCATTTGATTATCCTAAATCTAGTCTATGATTTGTCTTGTATTGCCTTGCCTTTTGACAAGGTGGATAAAGATTTTTTGAGAAATCCGCATATATGGGAAGCTAAGTCCATCACACGTTTCATGGTTTGGATGGGGCCTATCTCTTCTGCCTTTGACATTTTGACCTTTATTTTGCTCTATTTTATCATTGTACCCATGACGACAGGTCAAGCCTATGTCCATGGAGCGGAGTCTGCTGTAGGATTTATTGTCTTGTTTCAGACAGGTTGGTTTATCGAGTCCATGTGGTCACAGACCATGGTTATCCATATGCTGCGTTCAGCCAAAATTCCCTTTTTACAAAGTCGTCCAGCTTGGCTAGTCCTTGTGACAACCCTATTGGCTGCAGCCTTTGTGACCTTCCTTCCCTACAGTCCACTAGCTAGCCTTCTCCATCTAACTCCTTTAAAATCGATTTATTTCATCTTTTTACTTTTCATCATTATTTTGTATATGATTAGTGTGACAATTGTGAAAAAAATCTATATCAAGAAATATCAAGAATGGCTGTAAATTTCATTTTGTCAAGAAAAAAGTACGAAAATGACGAAAAAAGTCAAAAAAATTTAAAAATAGGTCGCAAGTCGGATGTTTTTTATGGTATAATAGACTAAACTGATAGTAACATGTAGCGAAAGGGGTAGGTACATGATTAAAATTTATACAGTCTCAAGTTGTACTAGCTGTAAAAAAGCAAAAACCTGGCTCAATGCCCACCAGTTAAGTTATAAAGAACAAAACCTTGGTAAAGAAGGAATTACGAGAGAAGAATTACTGGATATTCTGACAAAAACAGATAACGGAATAGCCAGCATCGTTTCGTCTAAAAATCGCTATGCCAAAGCCCTTGGAGTGGATATTGAAGATTTGAGTGTCAATGAAGTCCTCAATCTGATTATGGAAACACCGAGAATTTTAAAGAGCCCAATCCTTGTGGATGAAAAACGCCTGCAAGTTGGCTATAAGGAAGACGATATTCGTGCCTTCCTACCACGCTCTGTCCGTAATGTAGAAAATGCAGAAGCACGTTTGCGTGCAGCTCTATAAACATCAAGGCTGGGAGCAACTCCCAGTCTTATTTTAATTTCAAAAAGAAAGAAGAAAGAAATGAAAAAAATAGTTCTTGTTAGTCTAGCTTTCCTTTTTGTCCTGGTTGGTTGCGGACAGAAAAAAGAAACTGGAACAGCTACAAAAATAGAAAAGGATACGCTTCAGTCGGCATTGCCAGTTATTGAGAATGCTGAGAAGAATACAGTTGTGACCAAGACTTTGGTCTTGCCCAAGTCAGATGATGGTAGCCAGCAAACCCAAACCATTACATACAAGGACAAGACTTTTTTGAGCTTAACGATTCAACAAAAACGTCCAGTTTCTGATGAGTTGAAGACTTATATCGACCAACATGGAGTGGAAGAAACTCAAAAAGCTCTTCTCGAGGCAGAGGAGAAGGATGAGGCTATTATAGAAGCTCGTAAATTAGCAGGATTTAAGCTTGAAACCAAACTATTGAGCGCAACCGAACTTCAAACAACGACTAGTTTTGATTTTCAAGTTTTGGATGTCAAGAAGGCTTCTCAGTTAGAATATTTGAAGAACATTGGTTTAGAAAATCTCTTGAAAAATGAACCAAGCAAATATATTTCAGACAGATTGGCAAATGGTGCGACAGAACAATAGAAAATCCAAATAAATAGACTGCCTGAATTGTAGAACGTAAGGAATTATGCTATAATGGTACTATTCTAAGGAAAGAGGGTGTTAGAATGGGATTTACTGAAGAAACAGTACGTTTTAAATTGGACGATTCCAATAAAAAAGAAATTAGCGAAACTTTGACTGATGTCTATGCTTCTTTGAACGATAAGGGCTACAACCCAATTAACCAAATCGTAGGTTACGTATTGAGTGGAGACCCTGCCTACGTTCCTCGTTATAATAATGCACGAAATCAAATCCGTAAGTATGAGCGTGATGAAATCGTTGAAGAATTGGTCCGCTACTACCTCAAAGGACAAGGAGTCGATCTATAACCTATGAGAATTATGGGATTGGACGTCGGTTCAAAAACGGTAGGGGTGGCCATTAGCGATCCGCTTGGTTTTACAGCTCAAGGACTTGAAATCATCCAAATCAATGAGGAGCAAGGCCAATTTGGTTTTGACCGCGTTAAGGAGTTGGTTGATACTTACAAGGTGGAACGATTTGTAGTGGGCTTGCCTAAAAACATGAACAATACAAGCGGACCGCGCGTGGAAGCTAGTCAAGCCTACGGAGCAAAGCTAGAAGAGCTTTTTGGTTTACCAGTAGACTATCAAGATGAACGCTTGACAACAGTTGCCGCAGAGCGCATGTTGATTGAACAAGCAGATATTAGTCGCAATAAGCGCAAGAAAGTCATTGATAAGTTAGCAGCTCAGCTGATTTTACAAAATTATTTAGATAGAAAATTTTAATACAAAGGAGAGGCTATGTCACACGATCATAACCACGACCACGAAGAACGTGAATTAATTACACTAGTAGATGAGCAAGGAAATGAAACCTTGTTTGAAATCCTTTTGACCATTGACGGAAAAGAAGAATTTGGTAAAAACTATGTTCTTCTAGTACCAGTTAACGCAGAAGAAGACGAAGACGGACAAGTTGAAATCCAAGCTTACTCATTCATCGAAAACGAAGATGGAACAGAAGGTGAATTGCAACCAATCCCAGAAGACTCAGAAGACGAATGGAACATGATTGAAGAAGTCTTCAACAGCTTTATGGAGGAGTAAACACGTCCAGTGGACGTGTTTAGCCCTGCGCTAGAAATTAGAAACGCAGGCACATTCAGTGGATGTTTTACCCCACGTTAACTTCATAGTAGCTAGTTATTAGCTAACCAGGTAAGAGGTCGGGACGAAAATCCTGGCCTCGTTTTGTTAGTTATGAGACTTTATTGAGGCAGTTGATTGAACCTGTAATTAAGGAGATGTATATGTTTGAAGTAGAAGAATGGCTCCATAGTCGGATTGGTTTGAATTTTCGATCAGGTTTGGGCCGAATGCAACAAGCGGTGGATTTGTTGGGGAATCCCGAGAAGTCTTATCCTATTATCCATGTAACCGGGACTAATGGAAAAGGATCTACCATTGCTTTTATGAGGGAGTTATTTATGGAGCATGGCAAAAAAGTTGCGACTTTTACCTCCCCTCATATCGTCTCTATCAATGACCGAATCTGCATTAATGGACAACCTATAGCTGATGCAGACTTCATCCGTTTGGCTAATCAGGTCAAGGAGATGGAGAAAACGCTTCTGCAAACCCATGATCAGTTGTCCTTTTTTGAATTGCTGACCTTGATTGCTTTTCTTTATTTTAGAGAGCAAGAGGTGGATTTGGTTTTATTAGAAGTGGGAATTGGCGGCTTACTTGACACGACTAATGTGGTAACTGGAGAGATTGCTGTCATCACCTCTATCGGACTTGACCATCAGGAGACTCTGGGTGACAGTATAGCAGCAATTGCAGAGCAGAAAGCTGGTATTTTTAAGGCTGGTAAAAAGGCAGTGATTGCTAAGTTGCCTTCAGAAGCTAGGCTTGTTTGTCAGAAAAAAGCAGACTCTTTAGCTGTTGACCTTTATCAGGCAGGTCGGGATTTTTCAATGCTGAATGGGAATTTTTTAAGCTCTTTGGCTAACCTTTCACAGTTGAAAATAGGTTTGGAAGGAGCTTATCAGCAGGAAAATGCGGCCTTGGCGCTACAAACGTTTCTTCTCTTTATGAGGGAAGGAAAGGAAGTTGTTGATGAGCAGGTTGTAAGACAGGCTTTGGAGAAGACCCATTGGGCTGGGCGTTTGGAGCGTATTTGCCCTCAGATTTACTTGGACGGTGCTCATAACCTCCCTGCCTTGACTCGCTTGGTTGAATTTATTAAAGAAAAAGAGCAGGAAGGATATCGGCCTCAAATCCTATTTGGAGCCTTGAAACGGAAGGATTATCAAGGGATGTTGGGTTACTTGACTGAGAATTTGCCTCAGGTGGAACTCAAGGTGACAGGCTTTGACTATCAAGGTTCTTTGGATGAAACAGATGTAACAGGTTACGATATAGTTCCTTCTTACCGAGAATTTATTAGCAATTTTGAAGCAAGAGTAGATGTCCAGGATTTGTTGTTCGTTACAGGTTCTCTCTATTTTATCTCAGAGGTACGGGGCTATCTACTGGGGCATGAGCAGATAAATTGACCTCCTTTTTTGAACTTGTTATACTAGGAAAACTACTAGTTAGAAGGAAAAACTTCTGTAAATTGGTATCAGAAAGGAAATTCATCATGAAATTAAAAAGATTCACACTTTCTCTTGCTTCTCTAGCAAGTCTTAGTCTCTTAGTAGCTTGTTCACAAAGAGCTCAACAAGTTCAACAATCAGCAACTCAACCCCAAACACAACAAACTCAACAATCACAAGCTGCTTCATCTTCTACAGAAAATACAAATCAGGCAGCAGCAAATTCTTCACAAAATGTGCCCGAGGCTCAACCAACCAATATTGATGGAACTTATACCGGTCAGGACGAAGGAGACCGTATCACTTTAGTGGTAACTGGAACAACTGGTACATGGACACAGGTAGAAACTGACGGAGATCAAGAAATCAAGCAGGTTAGCTTCGATGCTGCCAATCAACGCATGATTATTGGGGATGATGCCAAGATTTATACAATTAATGGAAATCAGATGATTATCGACGATATGGATAGAGAAGCGTCTGATCGCATTGTTTTATCAAAATAGACTAGAAGGAGACTGGTTTTGTCAGTCTCTTTTGTTTTTACTCAGAAAAATGATTATAAATACTTGCCTTTTACCGAATACCTGCGTTATACTAGTATTAATTACCTGTTTTTAGCATTCATACTCTTCGAAAATCTCTTCAAACCACGTCAGCTTCCATCTGCAACCTCAAAACAGTGTTTTGAGCAACCTGCGACTAGCTTCCTAGTTTGCTCTTTGCTTTTCATTGAGTATCAAAATATCAAGGAGGGGATATGAAATATAGAAAATTTCAATTATTGATGTCCAAGTATGGCTTTAGTCTTTCGATTATGCTACTTGAACTTTGTCTTGTTTTTGGTTTCTTTCTCTATTTAGGGCGTATGGCCCCTATTCTATGGGTAATTGTCTTAATTTTTATGAGTATGGCGACTATCGTAGCGATTGTCAATCGCTCAATGGCGCCTGATAGTAAAGTGATGTGGTTAGTGGTGACTTTTGTTCCTGTCATTGGTCCCTTGCTCTATCTGATGTTTGGTGAAAGGCGATTGTCCAAAAAAGAAATCAAGCAGTTGGACAAACTTGGTTCTATGCATTTTCGGGAGGATAACAGTAAAGCTCTCCGCCAGAAATTGAAGGAAGATGATAAGGCGGCTTACGGAGTTATCAAATCTTTACTAAGTATGGATAGCAATGCCGATGTCTATGATCGAACAGATTCACAATTCTTTTCTTCGGGTGAGAGCATGTGGCAACATATGCTAGAAGACCTCAAGAAAGCTGAGAAATTTATCTTTCTAGAGTACTATATTGTCGAAGAAGGTTTGATGTGGAATAGCATACTAGATATATTAGAGCAAAAGGCAGCTCAGGGTGTAGAGATCAAGATGCTCTATGATGATATCGGCTGTATGGCGACTTTACCCGGAGACTACACTATTCAGCTTCGTAGTCGAGGAATTGAAGCCCATAAGTTTAACAAGGTGATTCCTCGTTTGACGGTGGCTTACAACAATCGGGACCATCGTAAAATCCTTGTCATAGATGGTCAGGTAGCTTATACAGGAGGCATTAACTTAGCCGATGAGTACATCAATCATGTAGAACGTTTTGGCTATTGGAAGGATAGTGGGATTCGCATAGATGGCCCTGGTGTCAAGGCTCTAACCCGTCTTTTTTTGATGACTTGGTACATCAATCGTGGGGAAATCAGCGATTTTGACCAGTATCACCTGGAAAATCAGCCTTGTTCTGGTCAAGGGCTCTGCATTCCTTACGGTAGTGGACCCAAGCCCATCTTCCGTACTCAAGTAGGGAAAAAAGTTTATCAAAGTTTGATTAATCAGGCTACTGATTCAGTCTATATCACAACACCCTATTTGATTATTGACTATGATTTAACTGAGAGTATTAAAAATGCAGCCATGAGGGGTGTTGATGTCCGCATCGTGACTCCTTTCATTCCGGATAAAAAATTAATCCAGCTCATAACAAGAGGAGCCTATCCGGATCTTTTGTCAGCAGGAGTCAGGATTTTTGAGTATAGTCCAGGCTTTATCCACAGTAAACAAATCCTAGTGGACAAGGACTTTGCTGCAGTTGGAACGATTAATTTAGATTATAGAAGTTTGCTTCATCACTATGAAGATGCAGTTTTGCTATATAAAACGGCATCAATCACAGAGATTCAAAAAGATTTTCAGGAGATTTTTTCAGTATCTCAAGAAATTTTCCCTCATACGATAAAAAATAGCTGGTATCAAAAATTGATTAAGGAAATTGCCCAGTTATTTGCCCCAATCTTATAAGAAATCTAGGACTTAGGACACAACCCAGTCCTATTTTTCTTGCCTTTTACGAATAGAAAGATAGAGGGGGAATGATGCTGACTCAGAAAGAATTGGATTATATCATGTCATTTAAACAGACGCATTTACACCGATTTCGGGAAATTGAAACCTTTGTGAAACTATGCAAAAAATCACTCAAACAGCCATCGCAAGCTGACAATTTTAGGTCTTTTTGATATACTAAGACAGATAAATTGAATAGGAGAAACGACATGGCTGTATATGGCAGAATCGAAGAAGTATCCGAAACGATACAGAGTAATGAAATTGAAAATAGATTGGATAGGAACCTTGAATCTCATGTAGAAAAAGAAGAACAGGTAGCTTTCCCGTTTTTCAGACTCATCATTGGAAGTACGATTGCAACGTTTTTTTCTGTGGTGATACCTTTACTTTTAGATATGGTAAGTCCCTCTCAGGCGCAGGATTTGTATATAGGGTGGGCTTGGCATCAGGGAGGACAGCTCTACAGTAGCTATTATGCTAGTCACGGTCTTATTTATTACTTGCTACTTTACATCACCCAAGGAGGCATTCTTTTTGCCTTGGTAGAATGGCTAGCCCTCTTAGGAGGAGGTTATTTCCTCTTTTCTTCAACTGACTATCTGACGGGACAAAGGGAACAAGCCAAGCAACTCTTAACCATATTTTATATTTTGGTATCCGGTCTCGGTTTTGGAGGAGGATATGCTACGATTTTAGCTTTGCCATTTCTGTTTGCAGGATTTTCGTTCATAGCAGCTTATCTATCAAATCCTAACCATGACAAGGGATTTCTACGTCTGGGGATTTTCTTGGCCCTATCATTTTTCATAGAGCCTCTTACAAGTCTTTTCTTTATTGCAGTAGTAACGATTGGTTTATTTGTCTTTAATGTTGGGCATGGCCGCCTTGCTCATGGAGTTTATCAGTTTTTTGCAGCAGCACTTGGCTTTTCTCTCATCTTTTACCCAGTAGGATATTATGTTCTTGCTTCAGGTGGTTTTGGAGAGGCTCTAGGGAGTCTTTTATATCCGATTGATTCCCTTCAGGTCTTTACCAATCCTCAACTAATGGATAATGTTGTATTCTATGGTTTGTTGACCTTTGGTTTAGGAGCTATCTTCCTTGTTTTTCTAGGTTTGTTCCAATCAAAGGCATCAAGATTATATGTTATTTCAGTACCAGCTAGTTTTGCTTTCTTATTTGTATTAGCCTTGTTGCTTTTTTCTCAAGAACCTCTTCACGGTTCGCGTTTGATTCTAATCCTTCCATTTTTACTCCTTCTTTTGATGACCAGTATTCGTTGGAAACATTCAGCTAGAGGAGCTCGTCGTCGGAGAAGAGAAGATGTTCCTACATTATGGAAAAAATTCATGAAGGGAAATCTCTACCTACCTATCCTAGTGGTGGTTTATCTGATTGCTATTCCTTTTGTGGCTCGTTTTGTCTTGCATCCAGCTTCTTATAGAGAACAACATCAAGTGGTAGATAGAGTCAAACAAGAGACGAGTGATGGTGACCAAATCTATATTTGGGATTCACATGTTCAGATGTATAAAGAAAGCCAGCGTTTGTCTGGATCCATGTTCCCATCACCTCTTCTTTACACGAGTACAGAAGAGAATAAAACTAGTTTAATCAATGACTTGAAAGAAAACAAACCTAAGGTGATTGTGGTGAATGATAAGGTAGCAGTCTGGTCTGAAGTGGAAACAATTTTGAAAGAAAATTACCAACAAGTAAAGACTGATTACTCAGAGTTTAAAGTCTATAAAATTAAATAACGAAATCAATATCTTGTGTATTTTTAAAAATTTTAGGATTTTTAACACAAGATATTGATTTTTCTTTTTAGAGTGGTATAATACTTTTTAGAAAGAACATTTTAGAAAAGAGCATGCATATGATTGCACTAGAAGAAAAAATTACAATTTTGCCAACTCTCTTCGTTGAAAAACGAGATGGGAGACGTGTTGTATTTGATGTGGACAAGATTGACAAGGCTCTCCACAAGGCGGCTGACAAGGTTATGGATGTGACACCCCTGGTCGAAAAACGCCTCGATGCTCTGACCGAGCGAATTGTCACAGAAATTCATAGTCGCTTTCCACAGGGGGTTAAGATTTACGAAATTCAAAATATCGTAGAACATGAACTCCTTGAAGCCAAAGAATATGCGCTAGCTGAGGAGTATATTACTTATCGGACACAAAGGGATTTTGAGCGTTCAAAAGCGACAGATATCAACTTTAGCATCCATAAACTTCTCAACAAAGACCAGGCCGTTGTCAATGAAAATGCTAATAAAGACAGCGATGTCTTTAATACCCAGCGTGATTTGACAGCAGGGATTGTTGGGAAATCAATCGGACTGCAAATGCTTCCTAAGCATGTAGCCAATGCCCATCAAAAAGGGGATATCCACTATCACGATTTGGACTACAGTCCTTATACACCTATGACCAACTGCTGTTTGATTGATTTCAAGGGGATGTTGGAGAATGGTTTTAAGATTGGAAATGCAGAGGTAGAAAGTCCCAAGTCTATCCAGACTGCGACAGCTCAGATTTCTCAAATTATCGCCAACGTTGCTTCTAGCCAGTACGGTGGCTGTTCAGCTGACCGTATCGATGAAGTTTTGGCGCCTTATGCAGAGAAGAATTACCAAAAACACCTCAAGGATGCGGAAGAATGGGTCTTACCTGACAAACGGGAAGATTACGCTTGGAAGAAAACCCAAAAAGATATCTATGATGCCATGCAATCTCTCGAGTATGAAATCAACACTCTCTTCACTTCAAATGGACAAACACCTTTCACTTCGCTAGGTTTTGGTCTAGGAACCAATCGTTTTGAGCGGGAAATTCAAAAAGCTATCTTAAACATTCGCATTAAGGGCCTTGGTTCAGAACACCGTACAGCCATCTTCCCTAAGCTCATTTTTACGCTAAAAAGAGGTCTTAACTTGGAAGAAGGGACTCCCAACTACGACATTAAGCAGTTGGCTCTTGAGTGTGCAACCAAGCGGATGTACCCAGACGTCTTGTCTTACGATAAGATTGTTGACTTGACAGGTTCCTTCAAGGTGCCTATGGGTTGCCGTTCGTTTCTTCAAGGTTGGAAGGATGAAAATGGTGTAGAAGTCAATTCAGGCCGTATGAATCTGGGTGTTGTGACAGTTAACCTACCTCGTATTGCTCTCGAGTCTGAAGGAGATATGAACAAGTTCTGGGAAATCTTCAACGAGCGTATGAATATCGCTGAAGATGCCCTGGTTTATCGTGTTGAACGGACCAAGGAAGCGACACCAGCTAATGCTCCTATCCTTTATCAATACGGTGCTTTTGGTCATCGTCTAGGTAAAGAAGAAAGTGTTGACCAGCTCTTTAAGAATCGTCGTGCGACAGTTTCGCTGGGCTATATCGGTTTGTATGAAGTAGCGACTGTTTTCTTTGGAAACAGCTGGGAAAGTAATCCAGATGCTAAGGAATTCACGCTAGATATCATTCGCGATATGAAACGCCGTGTAGAAGAGTGGTCTGACCAATATGGCTACCATTTCTCTATCTACTCAACACCATCTGAAAGTTTGACAGACCGTTTCTGCCGACTAGATACAGACAAGTTTGGTTCTATTCCTGATATTACAGACAAGGAATACTACACCAACTCTTTCCACTACGATGTTCGTAAAAATCCAACACCGTTTGAAAAATTGGACTTTGAGAAAGTCTATCCAGAAGCGGGTGCGTCAGGTGGTTTCATTCATTATTGTGAGTACCCAGTCCTTCAGCAAAATCCAAAGGCCCTGGAAGCTGTCTGGGACTATGCCTATGACCGTGTCGGCTATCTAGGAACCAATACTCCGATTGACCGTTGCTACAAGTGTGATTTTGAAGGGGATTTTGAACCAACTGAGAGAGGGTTTGCTTGTCCAAACTGTGGCAATAGTGACCCTAAAACAGTAGACGTTGTTAAACGGACTTGTGGTTATCTTGGCAATCCTCAAGCCAGACCTATGGTCAACGGCCGTCACAAGGAAATCGCTGCGCGTGTCAAACACATGAATGGCTCAACGATTAAAATAGCTGGCCATCAAGTAACAAATTAGAAAGAAATGAAATGGGAAAATATCAATTAGATGATAAAGGGCGCGCACAAGTGACCCGTTATCACGAGAAACACTCTAAAGGTGGAGCTGGTAAGAAAGAACGCTTGCTCAACCTCAGAGAACAATTTTTAAACAAGAATAAGAAAAAATAAAAGTGAGAGTCAACTCTCGCTTTTCTCTTAGTGGGAGGTAAGGATGGAACTACGCAGACCAAGATTAGCAGATAAGAAGGCTGTTATAGATATGATGGAGGAATTTGAAAAATATCAGTCGCCTCACGACGGTGGTTTCTGGGATACAGAGAATTTTTCCTATGAAGACTGGTTGGAAACAAATATGCAAAAAGAGATGGGAATTAACTTGCCTGAAAATCGTGTTCCTTCTATTCAATTTGTATCATTTGATGATGTAGGTCGTGCTCTAGGATTTTTGAATCTGCGATTGAGACTGAATGAGGGACTGCTGAATTATGCAGGGAATATAGGCTATTCTATCCGACCGTCTGAAAGAGGCAAAGGTTATGCTAAAGAAACTCTCCGACAAGGTTTACAACTGGCTAAGGCAAAGAACATTAAGAAAGCTCTTGTGACCTGTAGCGTGAATAATCCTGCTAGCAGAGCAGTCATTCTAGCAAATGGAGGGATTCTTGAAGATGTTCGTAATGGAGTTGAGCGTTATTGGATAGAGGTAGCGAATGAATAATCCAAAACCACAAGAATGGAAAAGTGAGGAACTTAGTCAAGGCCGTATCATTGACTACAAGGCCTTTAACTTTGTAGATGGAGAAGGCGTGCGTAACTCTCTCTATGTATCAGGTTGCATGTTTCATTGCGAGGGGTGTTATAATGTTGCGACTTGGTCTTTTAATGCTGGCATTCCCTATACAGCAGAATTAGAAGAACAAATTATGGCAGATCTTGCTCAGCCCTATGTTCAAGGCTTGACTTTGTTGGGAGGAGAACCTTTTCTCAATACGGGTATTCTCTTGCCGCTCGTTAAACGCATCCGAAAGGAATTGCCAGACAAAGATATCTGGTCCTGGACGGGCTACACTTGGGAAGAAATGATGTTGGAAACTCCAGACAAACTGGAACTCTTATCACTAATTGACATTCTTGTCGATGGACGGTATGACCGAACTAAGAGAAATCTCATGCTCCAGTTTCGGGGTTCGTCTAATCAACGAATTATTGATGTACAAAAATCCCTCACAAGTGGGCAAGTAGTGGTTTGGGACAAGCTCAATGACGGAAAAGAAAGCTATGAACAGGTGAAGAGAGAGTGAAGAAAAAAGACTTAATAGAAGAACTGGTCTCAGAAATAAAAGCAGGAAAAGTCAAGACACTGGGAATATACGGTCATGGAGCTTCAGGTAAATCAACCTTTGCACAGGAATTGTACCAAGCTTTAGATTCTACTACAGTAAATTTGATAGAAACAGATCCTTATATCACCTCCGGACGCCATTTGGTAGTACCAAAGGACGCGCCAAATCAAAAGCTAAAAGCCTGTCTGCCAGTGGCGCATGAACTGGCGAGTTTGGAGCGAGATATCCTCGCGTTGCAGGCAGGTATGGATATCTTAACAATTGAAGAACCTTGGAAAGCTAGTGAGATCTTGCCTGGAGCAAAACCGATTTTGATTGTCGAAGGGATGTCTGTGGGCTTTTTACCCAAAGAACTCTTTGACAAAACCATCTGTTTCTACACGGATGAGGACACCGAATTAAAGCGGCGCCTAGCTCGAGATACGACTGTGAGAAATCGCGATGCATCCTTTATATTGGCTAGCCATAAGATGAGACGGGAGCAGTATCTGCTATACTAAAGAAACTGAGTCAAGGGCGGACATTCTAGTGGACCAATCAGAAGGTAAAATTGATGTCAAGAGAACTCAACTTATATAGAAGAAAATCCCTAATTTTAGAAAGAAAAAATAGGAAAACAGTTTCATTGTAAAAAAACGAAAAAACAGCAACAAATCCCTTGCAATCGCAGGAGCTTTGTGTTATTCTATTATGGTGCTGTAAATTACAGCCTTAGCTTTGATGCAAGAGGTTGCGACACGCTCGGATGCATTGCCACGCAACACCGCGTCGGTTTTCTTGTGGAGCTAGCCTATTATCTTAAATAGACGAAAAGGAGAAAAAGATGGCAAACAAAAAAATCCGTATCCGTTTGAAAGCTTACGAACACCGTACGCTTGATACAGCGGCTGCAAAAATCGTAGAATCAGCTACTCGTACAGGTGCACAAGTTGCGGGTCCAATCCCACTTCCAACTGAGCGTAGCCTCTACACAATCATTCGTGCGACTCACAAATATAAAGATTCTCGCGAACAATTTGAAATGCGTACACACAAACGTTTGATCGATATCGTTAACCCAACTCAAAAAACAGTTGATGCTTTGATGAAATTGGATCTTCCAAGTGGTGTAAACGTAGAAATCAAACTTTAATCTAAAGCTTGATACCTTGAGCATAAAAAACGCTCGTTAAAAACTTTTTGAATAAAAAATATAGAAAAGGAACTATTTTCTCATGACAAAAGGAATCTTAGGGAAAAAAGTGGGAATGACTCAAATCTTCACTGAAGCTGGCGAATTGATCCCTGTAACAGTTATTGAAGCAACTCCAAACGTTGTTCTTCAAGTTAAAACTGTTGAAACAGACGGATACAACGCTATCCAAGTTGGTTTCGATGACAAACGCGAAGTATTGAGCAACAAACCTGCTAAAGGACATGTAGCGAAAGCTAACACGGCTCCTAAGCGCTTCATTCGTGAATTCAAAAACGTTGAAGGCTTGGAAGTTGGTGCTGAAATCACAGTTGAAACATTCGCAGCTGGAGACGTTGTTGACGTAACTGGTACTTCTAAAGGTAAAGGTTTCCAAGGTGTTATCAAACGCCACGGACAATCACGTGGACCAATGGCTCACGGTTCTCGTTACCACCGTCGTCCAGGTTCTATGGGACCTGTTGCACCTAACCGCGTATTCAAAGGTAAAAACCTTGCAGGACGCATGGGTGGCGACCGCGTAACAATTCAAAACCTTGAAGTTGTACAAGTTGTTCCAGAAAAGAACGTTATCCTTATCAAAGGTAACGTACCAGGTGCTAAGAAATCTCTTATCACTATCAAATCAGCAGTTAAAGCTGGTAAATAATAAGGAAAGGGGAATACAGTCAAAATGGCAAATGTAACATTATTCGACCAAACTGGTAAACAAGCTGGCGAAGTTGTTCTTAACGATGCAATCTTTGGTATCGAACCAAACCAATCTGTTGTGTTTGATGTGATCATCAGCCAACGTGCTAGCCTTCGTCAAGGAACTCACGCAGTTAAAAACCGCTCAGCTGTTTCAGGTGGCGGACGCAAACCATGGCGTCAAAAAGGAACTGGACGTGCTCGTCAAGGTTCTATCCGCTCTCCACAATGGCGTGGTGGTGGAATCGTCTTCGGACCAACTCCACGTAGCTATGCGTACAAACTTCCTCAAAAAGTTCGTCGCCTTGCGCTTAAATCTGTTTACTCAGAAAAAGTTGCTGAAAATAAATTTGTAGCCGTTGATTCTCTTGAATTTACAGCTCCAAAAACTGCTGAATTTGCAAAAGTTCTTGCAGCTTTGAGCATCGATTCTAAAGTCCTTGTTATTCTTGAAGAAGGAAACGAATTCGCAGCTCTCTCAGCTCGTAACCTTCCAAACGTGAAAGTTGCGACTGCTACAACTGCAAGTGTTCTTGACATCGCAAATAGTGACAAACTTCTTGTTACTCAAGCAGCTATCTCTAAAATCGAGGAGGTTCTTGCATAATGAATTTGTATGATGTTATCAAAAAACCTGTCATCACTGAAAGCTCAATGGCTCAACTTGAAGCAGGAAAATATGTATTTGAAGTTGACACTCGTGCACACAAACTTTTGATCAAGCAAGCTGTTGAAGCTGCTTTCGAAGGTGTTAAAGTTGCCAACGTTAACACAATCAACGTAAAACCAAAAGCTAAACGTGTTGGACGTTACACTGGTTTTACTAACAAAACTAAAAAAGCTATCATCACACTTACAGCTGATTCAAAAGCAATCGAGTTGTTTGCTGCTGAAGCTGAATAATCTAAGGAGGAAATATCGTGGGAATTCGTGTTTATAAACCAACAACAAACGGTCGCCGTAATATGACTTCTTTGGATTTCGCTGAAATCACAACAAGCACTCCTGAAAAATCATTGCTTGTTGCATTGAAGAGCAAGGCTGGTCGTAACAACAACGGTCGTATCACAGTTCGTCACCAAGGTGGTGGACACAAACGTTTCTACCGTTTGGTTGACTTCAAACGTAACAAAGACAACGTTGAAGCAGTTGTTAAAACAATCGAGTACGATCCAAACCGTTCTGCAAACATCGCTCTTGTACACTACACTGACGGTGTGAAAGCATACATCATCGCTCCAAAAGGTCTTGAAGTTGGTCAACGTATCGTTTCAGGTCCAGAAGCAGATATCAAAGTCGGAAACGCTCTTCCACTTGCTAATATCCCAGTTGGTACTTTGATCCACAACATCGAGTTGAAACCAGGTCGTGGTGGTGAATTGGTACGTGCTGCTGGTGCATCTGCTCAAGTATTGGGTTCTGAAGGTAAATACGTTCTTGTTCGTCTTCAATCAGGTGAAGTTCGTATGATTCTTGGAACTTGCCGTGCTACAGTTGGTGTTGTCGGAAACGAACAACATGGACTTGTAAACCTTGGTAAAGCAGGACGTAGCCGTTGGAAAGGTATCCGCCCAACAGTTCGTGGTTCTGTAATGAACCCTAACGATCACCCACACGGTGGTGGTGAAGGTAAAGCACCAGTTGGTCGTAAAGCACCATCTACTCCATGGGGCAAACCTGCTCTTGGTCTTAAAACTCGTAACAAGAAAGCGAAATCTGACAAACTTATCGTTCGTCGTCGCAACGAGAAATAATATTAAACTAGTCGCTTAAGCAACTAGTAAATCCGCCAGCTCGGTAGCGCTCCATAGGAGCGCAAGCCGCTGTGGTACAACATTTAAAGGAGAAAATATAAAAATGGGACGCAGTCTTAAAAAAGGACCTTTCGTCGATGAGCATTTGATGAAAAAAGTTGAAGCTCAAGCTAACGACGAAAAGAAAAAAGTTATTAAAACTTGGTCACGTCGTTCAACGATCTTCCCAAGTTTCATTGGTTACACTATTGCAGTTTATGACGGACGTAAACACGTACCTGTTTACATTCAAGAAGACATGGTAGGTCACAAACTTGGTGAATTTGCACCAACTCGTACTTACAAAGGTCACGCTGCAGACGACAAGAAAACACGTAGAAAATAAGGAGAACATAAATGGCAGAAATTACTTCAGCTAAAGCAATGGCTCGTACAGTACGTGTTTCACCTCGTAAATCACGTCTTGTTCTTGATAACATCCGTGGTAAAAGCGTAGCCGATGCAATCGCAATCTTGACATTCACTCCAAACAAAGCTGCTGAAATCATCTTGAAAGTTTTGAACTCAGCTGTAGCTAACGCTGAAAACAACTTTGGTTTGGATAAAGCTAACTTGGTAGTATCTGAAGCATTCGCAAACGAAGGACCAACTATGAAACGTTTCCGTCCACGTGCGAAAGGTTCAGCTTCACCAATCAACAAACGTACAGCTCACATCACTGTAGCTGTTGCAGAAAAATAAGGAGGTAAAATCGTGGGTCAAAAAGTACATCCAATTGGTATGCGTGTCGGCATCATCCGTGATTGGGATGCCAAATGGTATGCTGAAAAAGAATACGCGGATTACCTTCATGAAGATCTTGCAATCCGTAAATTCGTTCAAAAAGAACTTGCTGACGCAGCAGTTTCAACTATCGAAATCGAACGCGCAGTAAACAAAGTTAACGTTTCACTTCACACTGCTAAACCAGGTATGGTTATCGGTAAAGGTGGTGCAAACGTTGATGCACTCCGTGCAAAACTTAACAAATTGACTGGAAAACAAGTACACATCAACATCATCGAAATCAAACAACCTGATTTGGATGCTCACCTTGTAGGTGAAGGTATTGCTCGTCAATTGGAGCAACGTGTTGCTTTCCGTCGTGCACAAAAACAAGCAATCCAACGTGCAATGCGTGCTGGAGCTAAAGGAATCAAAACTCAAGTATCAGGTCGTTTGAACGGTGCAGATATTGCCCGTGCTGAAGGATACTCTGAAGGAACTGTTCCACTTCACACACTTCGTGCAGATATCGATTACGCTTGGGAAGAAGCAGATACTACATACGGTAAACTTGGTGTTAAAGTATGGATCTACCGTGGTGAAGTTCTTCCAGCTCGCAAAAACACTAAAGGAGGTAAATAACCAATGTTAGTACCTAAACGTGTTAAACACCGTCGTGAATTCCGTGGAAAAATGCGCGGTGAAGCAAAAGGTGGAAAAGAAGTAGCATTCGGTGAATACGGTCTTCAAGCTACAACTAGCCACTGGATCACTAACCGCCAAATCGAAGCTGCTCGTATCGCCATGACTCGTTACATGAAACGTGGTGGTAAAGTTTGGATTAAAATCTTCCCACACAAATCATACACTGCTAAAGCTATCGGTGTGCGTATGGGATCTGGTAAAGGGGCACCTGAAGGTTGGGTAGCACCAGTTAAACGTGGTAAAGTGATGTTCGAAATCGCTGGTGTATCTGAAGAGATCGCTCGCGAAGCGCTTCGTCTTGCTAGCCACAAATTGCCAGTTAAATGTAAATTCGTAAAACGTGAAGCAGAATAAGGAGAAGGCATGAAACTTAATGAAGTAAAAGAATTTGTTAAAGAACTTCGTGGTCTTTCTCAAGAAGAACTCGCGAAGCGCGAAAACGAATTGAAAAAAGAATTGTTTGAACTTCGTTTCCAAGCTGCTACTGGTCAATTGGAACAAACAGCTCGCTTGAAAGAAGTTAAAAAACAAATCGCTCGTATCAAAACAGTTCAATCTGAAGCGAAATAATAGACTAGGGAAGGAGAAATTTCAATGGAACGCAATAATCGTAAAGTTCTTGTTGGACGTGTTGTATCTGACAAAATGGACAAGACAATCACAGTTGTAGTTGAAACAAAACGTAACCACCCAGTCTATGGTAAACGTATTAACTACTCTAAAAAATACAAAGCTCATGATGAAAACAATGTTGCCAAAGAAGGCGATATCGTACGTATCATGGAAACTCGCCCGCTTTCAGCTACAAAACGTTTCCGTCTTGTAGAAGTTGTTGAAGAAGCGGTCATCATCTAATCAAACCTGAAAGGAGAAAACTGAAATGATTCAAACAGAAACTCGTTTGAAAGTCGCAGACAACAGCGGTGCTCGCGAAATCTTGACTATCAAAGTTCTTGGTGGTTCAGGACGTAAATTTGCAAACATCGGTGATGTTATCGTGGCATCTGTAAAACAAGCTACTCCTGGTGGTGCGGTTAAAAAAGGTGACGTTGTTAAAGCAGTTATCGTTCGTACTAAATCAGGTGCTCGTCGTGCTGATGGTTCATACATCAAATTTGACGAAAACGCAGCAGTTATCATCCGTGAAGACAAAACTCCTCGCGGAACACGTATCTTTGGCCCAGTTGCACGTGAATTGCGTGAAGGTGGCTTCATGAAGATCGTGTCACTTGCTCCAGAAGTACTTTAATTTTTAGAAACAAACTAGTCCCCTAGCTTCAAGCTAGGGTGCCCTTATGGGCGTAAGAAAAATCAAGGAGAAACCTAATGTTTGTAAAAAAAGGCGACAAAGTTCGCGTAATCGCTGGTAAAGATAAGGGAACAGAAGCTGTTGTCCTTACTGCCCTTCCAAAAGTAAACAAAGTTATCGTTGAAGGTGTTAACATCGTTAAGAAACACCAACGTCCAACTAACGAACTTCCTCAAGGTGGTATCATCGAGAAAGAAGCAGCTATCCACGTATCAAACGTTCAAGTTTTGGACAAAAATGGTGTAGCTGGTCGTGTTGGTTACAAATTTGTAGACGGTAAAAAAGTTCGCTACAACAAAAAATCAGGCGAAGTGCTTGATTAATCACGAAGGAAAGGAGAAGTATAATGGCAAATCGTTTAAAAGAAAAATATCTTAATGAAGTAGTTCCTGCTTTGACAGAACAATTCAACTACTCATCAGTGATGGCTGTGCCTAAAGTAGATAAGATCGTTTTGAACATGGGTGTTGGTGAAGCTGTATCAAACGCTAAAAGCCTTGAAAAAGCTGCTGAAGAATTGGCACTTATCTCAGGTCAAAAACCACTTATCACTAAAGCTAAAAAATCAATCGCCGGCTTCCGTCTTCGTGAAGGTGTTGCGATCGGTGCAAAAGTTACCCTTCGTGGTGAACGTATGTACGAATTCTTGGATAAATTGGTTTCAGTTTCACTTCCACGTGTACGTGACTTCCACGGTGTTCCAACAAAATCATTTGATGGACGCGGAAACTACACACTTGGTGTGAAAGAACAATTGATTTTCCCAGAAATCAACTTCGATGACGTTGACAAAACTCGTGGTCTTGACATCGTTATCGTAACAACTGCTAACACTGACGAAGAGTCACGTGCATTGCTTACAGGCCTTGGAATGCCTTTTGCAAAATAATATAGGAGGTAAATCTAATGGCTAAAAAATCAATGATTGCTAAGAACAAACGTCCAGCGAAGTTCTCTACTCAAGCTTATACTCGTTGTGAAAAATGTGGTCGTCCACATTCAGTTTACCGCAAATTTAAACTTTGCCGTGTTTGCTTCCGTGAATTAGCTTACAAAGGACAAATCCCAGGCGTTACCAAAGCATCTTGGTAATTTAAGATATCAAGAGCGTCAAAACTCTAAGTGAAAATAGGAAACTTGACGAAGAAACTGAAGTTTCTAGGAAAGTTTATCTTTTTCACACAGAGTTTAGCCCGGGTTCAGTTGGGCTTGCCAATTTGAACACGAGCTACAGCTTTGGCAAAAAAGACCAATTTTCTTTGGAGCATCGCTCCTGCATCAAATTGCCTATTTTTGCTCTTGCTGTTACGCTCTTTGTATCATGTATTAACTAGCAAGTGCAACTTGCAAACTACTAGTAAGAGGAGAAAAACAAAATGGTTATGACTGACCCAATCGCAGACTTCCTAACTCGTATTCGTAATGCTAACCAAGCTAAACACGAAGTACTTGAAGTACCTGCATCAAACATCAAAAAAGGGATTGCTGAAATCCTTAAACGCGAAGGTTTTGTAAAAAACGTTGAAATCATCGAAGATGACAAACAAGGCATCATCCGTGTATTCCTTAAATACGGACCAAACGGTGAAAAAGTTATCACTAACTTGAAACGTGTTTCTAAACCAGGACTTCGCGTCTACAAAAAACGTGAAGACCTTCCAAAAGTTCTTAACGGACTTGGAATTGCTATCCTTTCAACTTCTGAAGGTTTGCTCACTGATAAAGAAGCACGCCAAAAGAATGTTGGTGGGGAAGTTATCGCTTACGTTTGGTAAAATCAAGATACAAAGCTCGTAAAGAACAAAGCAAAATTAGAAAGTTGGAGAAGTTTGTTGACAAACAAGCCAACTTATCTATTTTGCACAGTTCTTAGAGCGTGTTCAGTTCAGTTTTTGAACTAAATAAGTATCTGAACCCCCGTGAAAACTGGCCGTTTAGGCCTGACAATCTAACAGGAGAAAATAAACATGTCACGTATTGGTAATAAAGTTATCGTGTTGCCTGCTGGTGTAGAAATCACTAACAATGACAACGTTGTAACTGTAAAAGGACCTAAAGGAGAACTTACTCGTGAGTTCTCAAAAGATATTGAAATCCGTGTGGAAGGTAGTGAAGTAACTCTTCACCGTCCAAACGATTCAAAAGAAATGAAAACTATCCACGGAACTACTCGTGCCCTTTTGAACAACATGGTTATTGGTGTATCAGAAGGATTCAAGAAAGAACTTGAAATGCGCGGGGTTGGTTACCGTGCACAACTTCAAGGATCTAAACTTGTTTTGGCTGTTGGTAAATCTCATCCAGACGAAGTTGAAGCTCCAGAAGGAATTACTTTTGAACTTCCAAACCCAACAACAATCGTTGTTAGCGGAATTTCAAAAGAAGTAGTTGGTCAAACAGCTGCTTACGTACGTAGCCTTCGTTCACCAGAGCCATATAAAGGTAAAGGTATCCGTTACGTTGGTGAATTCGTTCGCCGTAAAGAAGGTAAAACAGGTAAATAATGTTGAGTGGTTGAGTCTCAACCACCAACCTATTTTCCAACTTTGTGCATAGCACACGATTTAAAACTAAAGAGGTGAAAACTGTGATTTCAAAACCAGATAAAAACAAACTCCGCCAAAAACGCCACCGTCGCGTTCGCGGAAAACTCTCTGGAACTGCTGATCGCCCACGTTTGAACGTATTCCGTTCTAATACAGGCATCTACGCTCAAGTGATTGATGACGTAGCGGGTGTAACGCTCGCAAGTGCTTCAACTCTTGACAAAGAAGTTTCAAAAGGAACTAAAACTGAACAAGCCGTTGCTGTCGGTAAACTCGTTGCAGAACGTGCAAACGCTAAAGGTATTTCAGAAGTGGTGTTCGACCGCGGTGGATATCTATATCACGGACGTGTGAAAGCTTTGGCTGATGCAGCTCGTGAAAACGGATTGAAATTCTAATAGGAGGACACTAGAAAATGGCATTTAAAGACAATGCAGTTGAATTAGAAGAACGCGTAGTTGCTGTCAACCGTGTTACAAAAGTTGTTAAAGGTGGACGTCGTCTTCGTTTCGCAGCTCTTGTTGTTGTTGGTGACCACAACGGTCGCGTAGGATTTGGTACTGGTAAAGCTCAAGAAGTTCCAGAAGCAATCCGTAAAGCAGTAGATGATGCTAAGAAAAACTTGATCGAAGTTCCTATGGTTGGAACAACAATCCCACACGAAGTTCTTTCAGAATTCGGTGGAGCTAAAGTATTGTTGAAACCTGCTGTAGAAGGTTCTGGAGTTGCCGCTGGTGGTGCAGTTCGTGCCGTTGTGGAATTGGCAGGTGTGGCAGATATTACATCTAAATCACTTGGTTCTAACACTCCAATCAACATTGTTCGTGCAACTGTTGAAGGTTTGAAACAATTGAAACGCGCTGAAGAAGTTGCTGCCCTTCGTGGTATTTCAGTTTCTGATTTGGCATAAGAAAGGGGATAAAATGGCTCAAATTAAAATTACTTTGACTAAGTCTCCAATCGGACGCATTCCATCACAACGTAAAACTGTTGTAGCACTTGGACTTGGCAAATTGAACAGCTCTGTTATTAAAGAAGATAACGCTGCTATCCGTGGTATGATCACAGCAGTATCTCACTTGGTAACAGTTGAAGAAGTAAACTAATGAATTTTTAGGGGATGTGCACTATACCATCCCCTAAAACTAGATATAGTCATCTATGATGACGTCGTATAGGCGAGTTGATGGGGGAGACAACCTTTTCTCCCTTATCGGCGCTAGCATTTTACAAAAGAGGAGAAAATAAAAATGAAACTTCATGAATTGAAACCTGCAGAAGGTTCTCGTAAAGTACGTAACCGCGTTGGTCGTGGTACTTCATCAGGTAACGGTAAAACATCTGGTCGTGGTCAAAAAGGTCAAAAAGCTCGTAGCGGTGGCGGAGTTCGCCTTGGTTTTGAAGGTGGACAAACTCCATTGTTCCGTCGTCTTCCAAAACGTGGATTCACTAACATCAACGCTAAAGAATACGCAATTGTGAACCTTGACCAATTGAACGTCTTTGAAGATGGTGCTGAAGTTACTCCAGTTGTTCTTATCGAAGCAGGAATTGTTAAAGCTGAAAAATCAGGTATTAAAATTCTTGGTAACGGTGAGTTGACTAAGAAATTGACTGTGAAAGCAGCTAAATTCTCTAAATCAGCTGAAGAAGCTATCACTGCTAAAGGTGGTTCAGTAGAAGTCATCTAAGAGAGGTGACCTATGTTTTTTAAATTATTAAGAGAAGCTCTTAAAGTCAAGCAGGTTCGATCAAAAATTTTATTTACAATTTTTATCGTTTTGGTCTTTCGTATCGGAACTAGCATTACAGTTCCTGGTGTGAATGCCAATAGCTTGAATGCTTTAAGTGGATTATCCTTCTTAAACATGTTGAGCTTGGTCTCAGGGAATGCCATGAAAAACTTCTCAGTTTTTGCTCTTGGTGTTAGTCCCTACATTACGGCCTCTATCGTTGTCCAACTCTTGCAAATGGATATTTTACCCAAGTTTGTAGAGTGGGGTAAACAAGGGGAAGTAGGTCGAAGAAAATTAAATCAAGCTACTCGTTATATTGCTCTAGTTCTCGCTTTTGTGCAATCTATCGGGATTACAGCTGGTTTTAATACTTTGGCTGGAGCTCAATTGTTGAAAACAGCTCTTACACCACAAGTCTTTATCATGATTGGTATCATCTTAACAGCTGGTAGTATGATTGTGACTTGGTTGGGAGAGCAAATTACAGATAAGGGATACGGAAATGGTGTTTCTATGATTATCTTTGCCGGGATTGTTGCCTCAATTCCAGAGATGATTCAGGGCATCTATGTAGATTACTTTGTGAACGTCCCAAGTAGCCGTATCAACTCATCTATCATTTTCGTAATCATTTTGATTATTACTGTATTGTTGATCATTTATTTTACAACCTATGTTCAACAAGCAGAATACAAAATTCCAATCCAATATACTAAGGTTGCACAAGGTGCTCCATCTAGCTCTTACCTTCCTTTGAAGGTAAACCCTGCTGGAGTTATCCCTGTTATCTTTGCAAGTTCGATTACTGCAGCGCCTGCGGCTATTCTTCAGTTTTTGAGCGCTACAGGTCATGATTGGGCTTGGGTAAGAACAGCACAAGAAATGCTGGCAACAACTTCACCAACTGGTATTGCCATGTATGCTTTGTTGATTATTCTTTTTACATTCTTCTATACGTTTGTACAGATTAATCCTGAAAAAGCGGCAGAGAACCTACAAAAGAGCGGTGCCTATATCCACGGAGTTCGTCCTGGTAAAGGTACAGAAGAATATATGTCTAAACTTCTTCGTCGTCTTGCAACTGTTGGTTCTCTCTTCCTTGGTGTGATCTCTATTTTACCGATCGTAGCAAAAGATGTTTTCGGACTTTCAGAAGCAGTTGCTTTTGGAGGAACCAGTCTTTTGATCATTATCTCTACAGGTATTGAAGGAATCAAACAATTGGAAGGTTACCTATTGAAACGTAAGTATGTTGGTTTCATGGACAGAACAGAATAAAAGTATTTATTGAGTCAGTAAATGCTGAGGGAGTGGAGGTTTAACTCTAACATTTGTGAGAGTTTGGTCTCCCCTCTTCTATTTTGTTTTTAAATAGGGGTGAAAAGATTTTTTGCTTCTATTTAAAAATAAAATAAGGAGATCAAATCATGAATCTTTTGATTATGGGCTTACCTGGTGCAGGTAAGGGAACTCAAGCAGCAAAAATCGTAGAACAATTCCATGTTGCACATATCTCAACAGGTGATATGTTCCGCGCTGCTATGGCAAATCAAACTGAAATGGGTGTTCTTGCTAAGTCATACATTGACAAGGGTGAATTAGTTCCTGATGAAGTTACAAATGGAATCGTAAAAGAACGTCTTTCACAAGATGATATTAAAGAAACAGGATTCTTGTTGGATGGTTACCCACGTACGATCGAACAAGCTCATGCCTTGGACAAAACTTTGGCTGAACTTGACATTGAACTAGAAGGGGTCATCAACATAGAAGTGGATCCAGATAGCCTCTTGGAACGTTTGAGTGGCCGTATCATCCACCGCGTAACTGGAGCAACTTTCCACAAGGTCTTTAACCCACCAGTTGACTATAAAGAAGAAGATTACTACCAACGTGAAGATGATAAACCTGAGACAGTAAAACGTCGATTGGACGTTAATATTGCTCAAGGAGAACCAATCATTGCTCACTACCGTGCCAAAGGTTTGGTTCATGACATCGAAGGTAATCAAGATATCAATGATGTCTTCACAGATATCGAAAAAGTATTGACAAATTTGAAATAAAGCGTTTTTCACACTTGCAAAAATCCGCTACAAATGTTATACTAAGATAGTCTGACTTATAATTGTTGTCTCTGTGTCTAGAGGCATCGAATCGAAATTTATGGAGGTGCTTTTGCGTGGCAAAAGACGATGTGATTGAAGTTGAAGGCAAAGTAGTTGATACAATGCCGAATGCAATGTTTACGGTTGAACTTGAAAATGGACATCAGATTTTAGCAACAGTTTCTGGTAAAATTCGTAAAAACTATATTCGTATTTTAGCGGGAGATCGTGTTACTGTCGAAATGAGTCCATATGACTTGACACGTGGACGTATCACTTACCGCTTTAAATAATCGAAAAACTTGGAGGGATAAGAAATGAAAGTAAGACCATCGGTCAAACCAATTTGCGAATACTGTAAAGTTATTCGTCGTAATGGTCGTGTTATGGTAATTTGCCCAGCAAATCCAAAACACAAACAACGTCAAGGATAAGATAGAAAGGAGAAAACATGGCTCGTATTGCTGGAGTTGACATTCCAAATGACAAACGCGTAGTAATCTCATTGACTTATGTTTATGGTATCGGACTTGCAACATCTAAGAAAATTTTGGCTGCTGCTGGAATCTCAGAAGATGTTCGTGTACGTGATCTCACATCAGATCAAGAAGATGCTATCCGTCGTGAAGTGGATGCAATCAAAGTTGAAGGTGACCTTCGTCGTGAAGTAAACTTGAACATCAAACGTTTGATGGAAATCGGTTCATACCGTGGTATCCGTCACCGTCGTGGACTTCCTGTCCGTGGACAAAACACTAAAAACAACGCTCGCACTCGTAAAGGTAAAGCTGTTGCGATTGCTGGTAAGAAAAAATAATATAGGAGGTAAAAGTCTTGGCTAAACCAACACGTAAACGTCGTGTGAAAAAGAATATCGAATCTGGTATTGCTCATATTCACGCTACATTTAATAACACTATTGTTATGATTACTGATGTGCATGGTAATGCAATTGCTTGGTCATCAGCTGGTGCTCTTGGTTTCAAAGGTTCTCGTAAATCTACACCATTCGCTGCTCAAATGGCTTCTGAAGCTGCTGCTAAATCTGCACAAGAACACGGTCTTAAATCAGTTGAAGTTACTGTAAAAGGTCCAGGTTCTGGTCGTGAGTCAGCTATTCGTGCGCTTGCTGCCGCTGGTCTTGAAGTAACAGCAATTCGTGATGTGACTCCAGTGCCACACAATGGTGCTCGTCCTCCAAAACGTCGCCGTGTATAATCATCGCATTACACTGCTTTTCGTTTAAGAGGGAGTAACTAAATGATCGAGTTTGAAAAACCAAATATAACAAAAATTGATGAAAATAAAGATTATGGCAAGTTTGTAATCGAACCACTTGAACGTGGATACGGTACAACTCTTGGTAACTCTCTTCGTCGTGTACTTCTAGCTTCTCTACCAGGAGCAGCTGTGACATCTATCAATATTGATGGTGTGTTACATGAGTTTGACACAGTTCCAGGTGTTCGTGAAGACGTGATGCAAATCATTCTGAACATTAAAGGAATTGCAGTGAAATCGTACGTTGAAGACGAAAAAATCATCGAACTAGATGTTGAAGGTCCTGCTGAAGTAACAGCTGGTGACATTTTGACAGATAGCGATATTGAAATTGTAAATCCAGATCATTATCTCTTTACAATCGGTGAAGGTTCTTCGCTAAAAGCGACTATGACTGTTAACAGTGGTCGTGGATATGTACCTGCTGATGAAAATAAAAAGGATAATGCACCAGTTGGAACACTTGCTGTAGATTCTATTTATACACCAGTTACAAAAGTCAACTATCAAGTGGAACCTGCTCGTGTAGGTAGCAATGATGGATTTGACAAATTAACCCTTGAAATCTTGACAAATGGAACAATTATTCCAGAAGATGCATTAGGGCTTTCAGCACGTATTTTGACAGAACATCTTGATTTGTTTACAAATCTTACTGAGATTGCTAAGTCAACTGAAGTGATGAAAGAAGCTGACACTGAATCTGACGACCGTATTTTGGATCGTACGATTGAGGAACTGGACTTGTCTGTGCGTTCATACAACTGTTTGAAACGTGCCGGTATCAATACTGTGCATGATTTGACAGAAAAATCTGAAGCAGAGATGATGAAAGTACGAAATCTTGGACGCAAGAGTTTGGAAGAAGTGAAATTCAAACTTATTGATTTGGGTCTTGGATTAAAAGATAAATAAAGGAGGAATAAATGGCTTACCGTAAACTAGGACGCACTAGCTCACAACGTAAAGCAATGCTTCGCGATTTGACAACTGACCTTTTGATCAATGAATCAATCGTGACAACTGAAGCTCGTGCTAAAGAAATCCGTAAAACTGTTGAAAAAATGATTACTCTAGGTAAACGTGGTGATTTGCATGCACGTCGTCAAGCAGCTGCTTTCGTACGTAATGAAATCGCATCTGAAAACTATGATGAAGCAACTGACAAGTACACTTCTACTACAGCACTTCAAAAATTGTTCTCAGAAATCGCACCTCGTTATGCTGAACGTAACGGTGGATACACTCGTATCCTTAAAACTGAACCACGTCGTGGTGATGCAGCGCCAATGGCGATCATCGAATTAGTATAAAATCATCAATTTTGTTGAGTGTTATGATGATGGAGTCTTGTGCTCTTAGTCTAGCTCTGGTCTACCGCTAGGATTTCGGTCCTAGCGGGAACACTCATCATAAGTTGGGATAGTGGACGCTTGTTTACGAAATTGTTTTTTGCTTAAGAACAACTTCGTAAGCAGGCGTTTTTGAGTATTTTTGTTAGAATTATGCTATACTATTTGAAAAGAATCCTGTTTAATGTTCAGGTTTCCTATTAAAAGAAGAATTGGAGTTTGCTTATGAAAGCGATTATAACTGTTGTTGGTAAAGATAAATCTGGAATTGTTGCAGGTGTTTCTGGTAAAATTGCAGAATTGGGTTTGAACATTGATGATATCTCTCAAACTGTCTTGGATGAATATTTCACGATGATGGCTGTCGTCTCTAGTGATGAAAAGCAAGATTTTACGCATCTTCGTAATGAATTTGAAACTTTTGGTCAAACTTTGAATGTGAAAATCAATATTCAGAGTGCAGCGATTTTCGAAGCTATGTATAATATCTAGGAGGGGCACATGGATATTAGACAAGTTACTGAAACCATCGCTATGATTGAGGAGCAAAACTTCGATATCAGAACTATTACCATGGGAATTTCCCTTTTGGACTGTATCGATCCAGATATCAATCGTGCTGCGGAGAAAATTTATCAAAAGATTACGACCAAGGCAGCTAATTTAGTGGCTGTTGGGGATGAAATTGCTGCTGAGTTGGGAATTCCAATCGTTAATAAGCGTGTATCGGTGACTCCTATTTCTCTGATTGGAGCAGCGACAGATGCGACGGACTACGTGGTTCTAGCAAAAGCGCTTGATAAGGCTGCAAAAGAGATTGGTGTGGATTTTATTGGTGGTTTTTCTGCCTTGGTACAAAAAGGTTATCAAAAGGGAGATGAGATTCTCATCAATTCTATTCCTCGCGCTTTGGCTGAGACGGACAAGGTCTGCTCGTCAGTCAATATCGGTTCAACCAAGTCTGGTATCAATATGACGGCTGTGGCAGATATGGGACGTATTATCAAGGAAACGGCTAATTTATCTGATATGGGGGCAGCCAAATTGGTTGTGTTTGCTAATGCTGTTGAGGACAATCCATTTATGGCGGGGGCCTTTCATGGTGTTGGGGAGGCAGATGTTATCATCAATGTCGGAGTTTCTGGTCCTGGTGTGGTGAAACGTGCCTTGGAAAAAGTTCGTGGACAGAGCTTTGACGTAGTAGCCGAAACGGTTAAGAAAACTGCCTTCAAGATCACTCGTATCGGTCAATTGGTTGGTCAGATGGCTAGTGAAAGACTGGGTGTGGAGTTTGGTATTGTGGACTTGAGTTTGGCGCCAACTCCTGCGGTTGGAGATTCTGTAGCACGTGTCCTAGAAGAAATGGGACTAGAAACAGTTGGTACGCATGGAACGACGGCTGCCTTGGCTCTCTTGAACGATCAAGTTAAGAAGGGCGGAGTTATGGCTTGCAACCAAGTTGGTGGTTTGTCTGGTGCCTTTATCCCTGTTTCAGAGGATGAAGGAATGATTGCTGCAGTACAAAATGGCTCTCTTAATTTGGAAAAACTAGAAGCTATGACGGCTATCTGTTCCGTTGGTTTGGATATGATTGCCATCCCAGAAGATACGCCTGCTGAAACCATTGCGGCTATGATTGCAGATGAAGCAGCAATTGGTGTCATTAACATGAAAACAACGGCTGTTCGTATTATTCCAAAAGGAAAAGAAGGCGATATGATTGAGTTTGGTGGCCTATTAGGTACTGCACCTGTTATGAAGGTTAATGGGGCTTCGTCTGTTGATTTCATCTCTCGTGGAGGACAAATCCCAGCACCAATTCATAGTTTTAAAAATTAAGAATTTAGGAGAAATTAATGAAAAAAGAAATGAAACATGCTTTAGTAGCTTTAGGACTGTCGACTTTACTAGTCCCAACTTTTGCCAGTCAAGTAGTTTATGCGCAGGAAGAAAGCCATGAAACTGCTACTAGTACGACTCCAGAAGAGATTAAGAAAGTAATTGCAGAATATAAAAAAGCACAGATAGATTTTATGAGGAAGGATGAAGAACACTTTCTTAATTTAGTGAAGCAAATAGACTGGAGTGTACTTTCTTTCTCACAAAATGATATCAAATTTCTTAATAATAGTATTTCTGAACGCTTTAATGAAAATCTTCAATATTTTATAGATTACATTGATAAAGAAGAAAAGAATATAATAGCAAATATTGGGGATTGGAAATATAGAAAAGAAAGATTTGAATTTCATGAACCTCGAAATGATAATAGAAATTATGATAGTGAACTAAAAAGTTATATTTTTAGAGCAATCGTAGAGAAGAAGAAAGAACTTGTCACTGCTCAAATTAAGAAAAATCCGTATTACACAAATCTTGAAAGAGAAAAAATGTTACGTCTTTTGTATAGCTATGATAACTGGGGAGGACATAGTACATCTGGTTGGAACGAAAAATATAAAATATTTAATGATGAAGAACAATTGGATATATTTTTAAAAAGACTACCAACGTTTCTATCAGAGGATTTTCAAGCATTTTCATTAGCGCCTACTGAAAAGAATATCAGAGAAGTTAATGCTGTTGCCTTTATGGAGAAGACAGCCATTAGTAATGATGATACACTTTCAAAAGCAGATAAGGTTTCTATGTTTAGTAAGATTGATGACATAGTAGAAGAAGCTGTTAGAAAGATACAAACAGAAGCTGATATAAGTGAGGATGGTAATTACAAAAATAGTAGAATGCTATCCCCTGAAGAGTTATCTGTATTTACTAAGCGTATCGAAGATGTTTACCAAGGAAAAGCTAAGCCTAAGGTGACAAAAGAAGAGGCTATTCAAGCAGTTTCTACTGGAACTTCATCCTCGGTTTCAGCTTCAACTTCAATTTCATCTCAATCTCAATCTACCGTTACTGCTAAAGAAGATACTAAGAAAGATCATCAAGCAAGTAAGTGGTTTAAAGAGTCTGACAAATGGTATTACAATGACCTTTCTGGCAATCTTGTCAGAAACCGTTGGGTAGGCCGTTATTATCTAAAAGCAGATGCTTCAATGGCTGCGAGTGAATGGATTTATGATGAAGATTATAAGAGCTGGTTTTATGTAGATTCAACTGGTAGTTATGTAGAGAAAGCTTGGCAAGGAGAATACTACCTAAAACGTGGCGGTTACATGGCTAAGAGCGAGTGGGTATTTGATTCTCAGTATGATAGTTGGTATTATCTTAACCAAGACGGCAAGTACGCTCGTAACCAATGGATTAAGGATGGAGATAAGTGGTATTACTTGCTAGCTGATGGGAAATTGGCAAAAAATATGACCATTAACGGCTATAAAGTAAATGAAAAAGGTGAATGGGTTTAATTTTTAAGTTCTATTTAAGGTTAGCTGTGTATACTATAATCATTAAATAAAGACCTCCTAATATTATTTGAAACAGATAACACTGATTTAGTTTGAATTTGATTTTCATCTAATATCTTTATTTAATAGAACTCCTAAACTTTTTCATAATAATCTCCTGCAAAAGTCGCCTGTATGGGTGGCTTTTGTTTTATCATCCATGATATAATAGAAGCAAACGGAGGACGGAAAATGGTAAAAGTACGATTGTATTTGGTACGTCATGGCAAGACTATGTTTAACACGATTGGTCGCGCGCAAGGTTGGAGCGATACTCCCTTAACAGCTGAAGGTGAGCGAGGAATTCAAGAATTAGGAATTGGTTTGCGAGAATCTGGTCTACAGTTTGAGCGCGCTTATTCCAGTGATTCAGGGCGCACCATTCAGACCATGGGAATCATCCTTGAAGAACTTAGTTTGCAGGGGAAAATCCCTTATCGCATGGACAAGCGTATCAGAGAATGGTGTTTTGGTAGCTTTGACGGAGCCTACGATGGCGATCTTTTCATGGGCATTATTCCTCGTATCTTTAATGTGGACCATGTTCACCAATTGTCTTATGCTGAACTGGCTGAGGGCTTGGTAGAGGTTGATACGGCTGGTTGGGCTGAAGGCTGGGAAAAGCTCAGTGGCCGAATCAAGGAAGGTTTTGAAGCAATTGCTAAAGAAATGGAAGAGCAAGGTGGGGGCAATGCCCTTGTCGTCAGCCACGGAATGACCATTGGAACCATTGTTTATCTGATCAATGGTATGCATCCGCATGGTCTCGATAATGGTAGCGTAACGATTCTTGAATATGAGGATGGCCAGTTTAGCGTAGAAGTTGTCGGCGATCGTAGTTACCGAGAACTAGGACGGGAGAAGATGGAGGAAGCCTCTATTTAATCAGTCTAGACTTGCTTGCTAGGAATCTGGGATTTGATAGGAATATCAAGATAAGAAAAAACAGCCGAGGGTAATCCTTTCGGCTGTTTTTGATGGGGAAAACTAAAGTGTAATGCTATTGCTTTTAGAGATTTTCATAAACAAGAGCAAGGAACCTACTGTTAGAACAGTCAGGATAGTTGACAAGGCTGCGGCTACACCGTAATTCCCTCTGAGAACCTCTGTATAAATGGCTACAGTCATTGTTCTTGTTTTGACATTGTAGAGGAGGATAGAAGTAGAAAGTTCTGAAATCATTGTAACCCAAGATAGGATAGCTCCAGAAATAATACCAGATAGCATCATTGGAGTTGTAATCTTGGCAAAGGTATTGAGACGACTACTTCCTAAGCTCTCAGCGGCTTCTTCAATACTTGGTGCTATTTGTTGCAAGCTAGCAACAGATGAGCGAATAGTATAAGGCAATCTTCTGACAGATAGGGACATGATCAAGATGAAAGCTGTCCCTGTAATCATAAGAAATCCACTTCCAAATAGGCCAGTATTGAAGGAAGAAATGAAGGCAATCCCTAGAACGGTTCCTGGTACAATATAAGGGACCATACTGAGGCTGTCAATTAAGTTTGTAAACAAATTACGTTTTCTAACGGCTAGGTAGGAGATAAATGTTGCGAATAGGACAACTAGAACTAAGGCAATCAAAGGGATACGAATGGTATTGAAAATAGCAGATCCCATACGATTGAAAGCTACCTTGTAACTGTTTAGAGAATAGCCTTTGACAAATACCATACCTGATGTTTTTAGGAAAGAAGTATAAATCAAGTAGACTTGAGGTAGAACAGAGAACAAGATAATTCCGTAGACTGTTGCATAAATGGCAGCCATTTTTCCTTTTGTAGTTTTTTTAGGCTCAATTGGATGGAGCGAATTCATGCTGAAACTGTAGCGATTTGAAATGTATTTTTGGATAAGGAAAATTGCCAAGGCAATGATAATCGCCATAATTGCTAAAGCAGATGCAAAAGCTGAATTTCCTCCAACCTCGCTAATAAATTGGGTATAAATCAGAACAGGGAAAGTCCGATATCCTTCACCAATCAACATAGGGGTTCCAAAGTCTGAGAATGCTCTCATAAATACAAGCAGGGCAGCTGCTAGTAAGGTTGGAACTAGGAGAGGTAAAATAACCGTTACGATACGCTTAAATCCAAAGGAACCCATGCTTTCAGCAGCTTCAAGTAGAGAATTGTCAATACTTTTCATTGTCCCAGCAACGTATAGAAATACCAGTGGGAATAGTTGCAGTGTAAAGACAAGTACAATTCCTTTGAATCCATAAATATCGATAGCTGGAAGATGAAGGGTATTTGTCAGGAATTTAGTAATGACCCCATTTCGTCCCAGCAAGAGAATCCAGGAGTAGGCTCCCACGAAAGGAGCTGACATGGAAGCAATGATAATCAATATTTGTAGAAATTTCTTTCCCTTGAAATCATACATGGAAAAGAGATAAGCTAATAAGGTTCCTACGACTAAGGAAGTGACAGTAGCGGTAATAGAAACCTTGAAACTGTTGACGAGTGTCTCAGAGTAGTAGGCTTTGCTAAAGAAAGTGACAAAATTAGCTAGTGAAAATTGTCCTTCATGTATAAGTGCTTGCTTGAGCACGGTAACGATAGGATAAACGAGAAAGACAAGATAGGTAAGAAAGATGAAGAAAGAGGAGGCTGTCCAAATATTTAGTTTTTTACGTTCCATGGTTGACTCCTTTTATCAGGTTTTGGGAACCATCTGCAGAAAAGACGTTTAATTTTTGAGTATTGATTCGTAGACGAATACGATCGCCTTTTTGTAGATCTTCTTCAAAAGTTGATTCTTCGCTAACCTGAATTTTTGAGGCAAAGCCTGTTTCAATGAAATACTCCGTATTTAGTCCAAGATAGACGCTATCGCTAATAGTTCCTTCAATATCTCCAGATTCATCTTTGATAAATTCTTCAGGACGAATGCTTACATGAATGGCTTGCTCCTCAGCCTGATCAAGAGCTGGCATTCGAAGAGCATAGCCATCTGAAAAGACGATATAAGCGCCGTCGCTCCGTTTTTCGAGATTGGCAGGGATAATATTTGTGCGTCCGATAAAGGTTGCTACAAACTCATTAGCTGGTTTATGATAGAGTTCTTTTGGTCGACCGATTTGTTGGATGACTCCGTCTTTCATAACAGCAATTTGATCTGAAATAGCCATAGCTTCTTCTTGGTCGTGGGTCACATAAACGGTTGTAATTCCCACTTCGTGTTGGATTTCTCGAATGGCTTGACGCATATCCAAGCGAAGTTTGGCATCCAGATTACTAAGTGGCTCGTCCATGAGGAGAACACTTGGATTAACCGCTAAGGCACGTGCCAAGGCGACACGTTGTTGTTGTCCACCACTGAGTTTATCTGGCTTTCGATCCGCATATTGAGCAATTTGCATGAGTTCAAGATACTTGTTGGTCTGTTGAATCAATTCTTCTTTTGGAACTTTCTTTTGCTTGAGACCAAAAGCAACATTGTCTCGGACAGTCAAATGTGGGAAAATAGCGTAGTTTTGGAAAACCATTCCGATATTGCGTTTGCTAGGTTCCATATTATTGATTTTTGTATCATCGAAGTACAATTCTCCGCCTTCGATACTGTTGAAGCCTGCAATCATGCGAAGAAGAGTCGTTTTCCCACACCCTGAAGGACCAAGGATGGTAAAGAGGCTTCCTTTGGGAATAGTGACATTCAAGTTTTCAATAACAGGGACGTCGTGGTAGATTTTTTTGGCGTTAATAATTTTGATCTCACTCATAGTGAACCCCTTTTACTGTTTAGATTGGATATCTGTAAAAATGTCATTGTACTTTTTAAGAATAGTGGATTTGTTTTTAATGACATAATCTGAATCTTCGGTGGCAATCTTGATTTCTGTCATTGCCTTCATATTTTTATTGGTTTTAGCATTTTTACGAATAGGTCTGATTGTAGTTTCAGTTCCTAGCTTATCTTGGATTTCTTGAGAAAGGAGGAAATCGATAAATTTTTTAGCGTTTTCCATGTGTTTGGCATTTTTGACGATAGCCGCGTTACCAGGTAAAAAGACGGTACCTTCTTTTGGATAAATAACTTTTACATCAACTCCATCATTTAAGAGTTTTAAGGCAGGATCTTCATAGGTGAGTCCTACAGCCATTTCTCCATCGGCGACAGCTTTATAAACATTCGAAGAGCTAGATGCAATTTTTCCATCTACTAGGGTAAATAGATTTTTCACATAGGTCCAAGCTTGTTCATTTTCGTATCCACCTTGATCGACAAGCATGTTTGTTAATTGAGCAAAGGCACTTGAAGCGTTACTTGGATCAGCAGTAGCGATTTTTCCTTTTAATTTAGGATTGAGTAGATCATTGTAGCCTTCAATTTTAATATCTTTTGTAAGAGCTGAATTGGCAATGATAACACTGACATCAAGTGTATAAGGCGTGTAGAATCCTGTTTTATTTTGATATTCAGGGATTATCTGGTCATTTTCTTGGGAAATATAAGGTTCAAAAAGATTTTCGTTAGAAGAGAAGAGGGCGTAGGAGCCTCCGAAAATGACATCGGCTACTGGGGATTCTTTTTCGGCCTCAGCTTTTTTGAACAATTCACCCGTGCTGGCTTGTACTAAGTCAACCTTAATACCATATTTTTCTTCGAAGGCTGGGACTGTTTCTTCGATAAGGTCTTCAGGGTTAGGCGAGTAGACAACCAAAGTGCTATCTGAATCTTTTTCAGTGCTAGTTTCCGCTTCTGTTGTTGAAGAACATCCTGATAAAGTAAGAAATATCCATCCACAAGAGAGAAAGAATAGTAGTTTTTTCATAAGAATCTCCTTTTTACGAACATTTTCTCTACCTAGATTGTTAATGTTTTTAAATTGTAGAGTTCTACAGGATATAATAAAAACCTTAAAGAAATCTAAAACGGGGAATATGAGTCAAAGGCGTTAGGGGGAAAAAGATGGAAGAGACAAATAATCGATATAAGTTAATTTCAAGTGCTAGCTAATTTTTTATACTGCTAAATAAGCTGGATTTGCGATTCAGTCTTTCTTGGCATACAAGCCCAAAAGAACATTTCTCGTCTTTCAAATTCCCTCAAAAATGGTATAATAGTAACATCACAAAATTGGAGAGAGACCATGAGTTTTTACAATCATAAAGAAATTGAGCCTAAGTGGCAGGGCTACTGGGCAGAACATCATACATTTAAGACAGGAACAGATGCATCAAAACCTAAGTTTTATGCTCTTGATATGTTTCCTTATCCGTCTGGAGCGGGTCTGCACGTAGGACATCCAGAAGGTTATACCGCAACGGATATCCTCAGCCGTTTCAAACGTGCGCAAGGATACAATGTCCTTCACCCAATGGGATGGGATGCCTTTGGGTTGCCCGCAGAGCAATACGCTATGGATACGGGGAATGACCCAGCAGAATTTACAGCGGAAAACATTGCCAACTTCAAACGTCAAATCAATGCGCTTGGATTTTCTTATGACTGGGACCGTGAAGTTAACACAACAGATCCAAACTACTACAAGTGGACTCAGTGGATTTTCACTAAGCTTTACGAAAAGGGCTTGGCCTATGAAGCGGAAGTGCCAGTAAACTGGGTTGAAGAATTGGGAACTGCCATCGCCAACGAAGAGGTTCTTCCTGATGGAACTTCTGAGCGTGGAGGCTATCCAGTTGTCCGCAAGCCAATGCGCCAATGGATGCTTAAAATTACAGCCTATGCAGAACGCTTGCTTAATGACTTGGATGAGTTGGATTGGCCAGAGTCTATCAAGGACATGCAACGCAACTGGATTGGTAAATCAACTGGTGCCAATGTAACCTTCAAAGTTAAGGGAACAGACAAGGAATTCACAGTCTTTACGACTCGTCCTGACACCCTTTTCGGTGCTACTTTCACTGTCTTGGCTCCTGAGCATGACTTGGTTGACGCCATCACAAGCCCAGAGCAAGCAGAGGCTGTAGCAGACTACAAACATCAAGCTAGTCTCAAGTCTGACTTGGCTCGTACCGACCTTGCCAAAGAAAAAACTGGTGTTTGGACTGGTGCTTATGCCATCAACCCTGTCAATGGTAAGGAAATTCCAATCTGGATTGCCGACTATGTTCTTGCTAGTTACGGAACAGGTGCCGTTATGGCTGTGCCTGCCCACGATCAACGTGACTGGGAATTTGCCAAACAATTTGACCTTCCAATCGTCGAAGTACTTGAAGGTGGAAACGTCGAAGAAGCTGCCTACACAGAAGATGGGCTTCACGTTAATTCAGACTTCCTAGATGGACTCAACAAAGAAGACGCTATTGCCAAGATTGTGGCTTGGTTGGAAGAAAAAGCCTGTGGGCAAGAGAAGGTGACCTACCGTCTCCGCGACTGGCTCTTTAGCCGTCAACGTTACTGGGGTGAGCCAATTCCTATCATTCATTGGGAAGATGGAACTTCAACAGCCGTTCCTGAAAGTGAATTGCCACTTGTCTTGCCTGTAACCAAGGACATCCGTCCTTCAGGTACTGGTGAAAGTCCACTAGCTAACTTGACAGACTGGCTTGAAGTGACTCGTGAAGATGGTGTTAAAGGTCGTCGTGAAACCAACACCATGCCACAATGGGCAGGTTCAAGCTGGTATTACCTCCGCTATATCGACCCACACAATACTGAGAAATTGGCTGACGAGGATCTTCTCAAACAATGGTTGCCAGTAGATATCTACGTGGGTGGTGCAGAGCATGCTGTTCTTCACTTGCTTTACGCTCGTTTCTGGCACAAATTCCTCTACGACCTCGGTGTCGTTCCAACTAAGGAACCATTCCAAAAACTCTTTAACCAAGGAATGATTTTGGGAACAAGCTACCGTGACCACCGTGGCGCTCTTGTGGCAACCGATAAGGTTGAAAAACGTGACGGTTCTTTCTTCCATGTGGAAACAGGAGAAGAGTTGGAGCAAGCGCCAGCTAAGATGTCTAAATCCCTCAAGAACGTTGTCAACCCAGACGACGTGGTGGAACAATACGGTGCCGATACCCTTCGTGTCTATGAAATGTTCATGGGGCCACTTGATGCTTCCATCGCTTGGTCAGAAGAAGGTCTGGAAGGAAGCCGTAAATTCTTGGACCGTGTTTACCGTTTGATTACAAGCAAGGAAATCCTTGCGGAAAATAATGGCGCTCTCGACAAGGTTTACAACGAAACCGTTAAAGCTGTCACAGAGCAAATCGAATCATTGAAATTCAACACGGCTATTGCCCAACTTATGGTCTTTGTCAACGCTGCTAACAAGGAAGACAAGCTTTATGCAGACTACGCCAAAGGCTTTATCCAATTGATTGCACCATTTGCGCCTCACTTGGCAGAAGAGCTCTGGCAAACAGTTGCAGCAACAGGTGAGTCAATCTCTTATGTGGCTTGGCCAACTTGGGACGAAAGCAAATTGGTTGAAGACGAAATCGAAATTGTCGTCCAAATCAAAGGTAAAGTCCGTGCCAAACTCATGGTCGCTAAAGACCTATCACGAGAAGAATTGCAAGAAATTGCTCTGGCTGACGAAAAAGTCAAAGCAGAAATTGACGGTAAGGAAATCGTGAAAGTAATTGCGGTACCGAATAAACTCGTTAATATTGTTGTGAAATAAGATAGGAGTCCTTCAGAGTAGAATCTGGGGGATTTTTTATTTGACAGGAAGTTTCTGTTTTGTTAATATGATTAACAAAGGAAAGAGAGATTATGGATAAAAAAGAATTTATTGCATTTAATAATCGTTTCAATAGATTTATTTTAGCGTTTGACCAGTTAAAAAAAAATCAACATAAAAGTGGTGTTGACAAATCCATTACTTTGAATGAGGTACATTTGATTGTTGTGATTGGGGAAAATCAGCCCTTAAATCTAGTAAAATTATCTGAATTATTAGAAGTTTCAAGAAGTGCAATAACTCAAAGTGTTAGGAGATTGATTCAAAAAAATTTAGTTGTTTTTGATTTTGATCCGAATAATGGGAAAAATAAATATTTGAGATTATCGGAAAAAGGCATCGAAATTTTTAAAATCCATAAGGAGCAACAAGAATATATTGAAAAATCAATCTTTTCAGTTTTAAACAACTATAGCGAGGTGGAACTTAAAACAGTTGTGAAATTGATGGAGGATATTGAAAAGGTGTGGGGAGAATTACCGTGGTAAAAGTCACGGTAAATTTCAAATATAATTGTTAAGTAAATTAACAAAAAGGAGAAGATATGACTGTAAACATAGAACTGATTTCACAAACAGATTTAGCGGATGAATCTTTTTATATTGCTATTAATGGTTTAGAACCAAGGGCAATGTATTGTGTAGAAATGTACCTGTCTGATTATTACTGTATAAATGCTCCCTTGCTTTTAGATCATGATGTTATATGGAAATCAACCGCAATTTTTTTATCTGATCAGGACGGTATGATTGATACCTCTCAGACGGCATCTATTTCGGGATCTTATAAAGGAGTTTCAGAAATGGGATTATTCTTTAATGCGAAACCGTTGAAGAATAGGAAAAGGAGATTACCGAGTTCTCTTGATAGAATTCCATTACGAGATTGTTTTGGTGTTGAAATTAAAATCAGGCTGGGAAAAGATATGGTCGCGGAGCAAAGTTTTGTAAGGCGTTATATGAATCTGGGAGTAAGATATCAAGATATCTATGACAAGCATTTTCAAGGTCGATTATTTTATGATGAAAAGTTAAGAAGGGCGCCAGCCGTGATTATTGTTAGCGGTAGTGAGGGAAGAATTGAAAAAGCTCAGAATATTGCCCAACTTTTATCTTCTAGAGGCTATATTTGTCTTGCGATAGCTTATTTTGGTTTAGAGGGATTACCCCAAAATTTAGAACGAATTCCAATAGAATGTCTGGAGGAGGCGAAAGATTTTCTATATCATCATCCTCAAGTTGATAATACAAAAATAGGAATATATGGTCGCTCTAAAGGAGCAGAGCTTGTTCTGGCTGGACAAAGTATTTTGGAAGATGTGCAATGTTTGGTACTCAATTCCCCCTCAAATGTAATATTTGAGGGAATAAAGGGAAAACTCAATTCTAATTCATCTTCTTGGACATATTTACAAAAGGAACTTCCTTATCAAAAATTTCAGTTAGGAGAGTATTTGTTAAATAAGTTTTTTGGAAAACATATTCCTGAAGATAGTAGGGCTCAGATTGATGTGAGTAAAATTTCCTCCCCTTTATTATTACTAGGAAGCGATGTTGATGAAATATGGAATGCATCATCCGCGATAGATGATATCATTTCACATTATAAAGGGGAATCCATTTTGTTTAAAAAATACCATGAAACAGGGCATATGTTGACGGTTGCTTATCAACCGAATCATCGTTATCGAAAAGATTGGCGCTTATTAATGAAAGAAAGTGTAGACTCTTGGCTTGTTACGATAAATTTTTTTGATACACATCTGAAGAATTTGTAGATAGTGCTGAACCGTACTATAATAGTCCTAACTAAGATAAAAACACAGTTCTGGTTGGTAGTCCAGTCTACAAAAGCAAACACTAAAACAAGAGAAATTTGAATACAAACAGTAAAAAATAGAGAGAAGTACAAGAGTTACTAGTGACTTTCTCTTTCATAAAATAGAACAGCTCTTCTCGGATAAAAAGAGCTGTTTTTTGCTTGTATTGAAAATTCTTTTCATAGATTATTTCCTAATGGATTTACTTGTCGTTAAAAATTTAGCTAATGGAAGTTTCAAATTCAGGACAATACTTACTTGCTTCAAATTCAATCATATCATATTCAGCAGTTTCATTTTGATAGAAGGGATTGTGTGTCATGATTTCTAGTTAATTTTTTATTGTTTGATTTGGCGAGAATAATACTACCGATTCTTGAATTTTTCGGCCAGATGCGGTAAAACATCTCTTTTATAGCGCATATTTAAAAATATAATGTGTTCTTGTAAGTGTTTTTAAGCTTCATTTAGCAATTCGGTAGGAGAAAAATGGCTGTAGCCTTCTCTACTTTAACTTAACCCTAATCATCTCACCACTTAACCTTTTATTTTAACCACTTATCTCAAAAGTCGCTTTTTCTGTCATTCTTTTTGTTAAACTAGTGAGGTAAAGAGGAGGGAAAAATATGATTTTACAAGCTAAACATTTGACTAAACGGTACGGCGATCATATGGCAGTTGACGATATTCAGTTAGAGTTTGAAAAAGGGAGTTTTAATGCTATTTTGGGACCCAATGGTGCAGGAAAATCAACCACCATTTCCATGTTAATCGGTTTGAAAAAGCCGGCACAAGGTCAGATTCGCTATGCGCCAAATACGAAAATCGGAGTTGTTTTTCAAGCTAGTGTACTGGATGAGATGTTAACGGTTAGGGAAAATCTCACTATTCGCGCGCAACAGTATAAGGAGATTGCAGCGAGTCGTGTGGATGATTTGATCCATCAACTGGGCTTGACTGCTTTCCAGAAACAACTATATGGGACTTTATCAGGTGGGCAAAAACGTCGGGTTGATATTGCGCGTGCTCTTCTTTCGCAACCAGATATCCTTTTCTTGGATGAACCAACGACAGGTCTTGATATTCAAACTCGCAAATCAATCTGGGATCTTCTGTATCGACTACAAAAGGATGAAGGAATGACTATTATCTTAACGACACATTATCTGGATGAAGCGGATGAAGCGGATCAGATCTATATCGTTGATCATGGGAAAGTGATTGCACAAGGTTCTGCGACTAAGATTAAAAGTCAGTATGCATCTAATATCCTAAAAATTCGTTTTAAAGAAATAACCGATTTAGAAAAATTGCTACGGACTGGGATGGTAGTAGAGAAAGAAAATAAGTTTGAATATCTTTTTTATCCAAGAACGTCACTGGAAGCTATTGAATATTTGGAAAAAGTTCGAGAAGAAATTGATTCTTTTGAGTTTCGCCCAGGTACCATGGATGATGCCTTTATTGCACTTACAGGAAGAGAGGTTCGCTAATGTTAGCTTTATTGAAACGGAATTTTATCTTATATTTTCGTAATCGTTCAGGAGTATTTTTCTCATTATTGGGGGCATTGATTTCCTTCCTGCTTTATATCATTTTTTTGCAGAAGAACTTGACGGATGCTTGGACCCAACTCCCTGATAATACGAAGCTTTTAAATAACTGGCTGATGGGTGGGACCTTGGCTGTGACTGGGATTACAACCAGTTTTGCGGCTCTTACACAAATGATACAGGATCGTGAAAATCAAGTAGATCAAGATCTTTTCTTGACAGATTTAGGTAGCTGGGGCTTACAGGTGTCCTATCTAATCAGCAGTATTATCATTTCTTTTGTCATGCAGGTGTTTATGTTTGCTGTTATGAGCCTTTATTTTAGAGAAAGTCCAGTTATCAGTTATTTACCGGAAATTACTTTGATTATGCTGTTAAGCAGTCTGCTTTCAAGTGTGGTAAATATTCTTTTGATTTACCGTTTTCAATCTGTAGATAGTCTTGGCAAACTGGCAACTATAGTGGGGACTGCTTCTGGATTTTTGGTAGGAACTTATATCCCCATTGGAGTATTACCTGATTTTGCACAAATTATCATGAAGTGTACCCCTGCAACTTATATTGCTTCTCTCTATCGACAAATTTTAATGAAAGAGCGGTTAGAAACTGCATTTACAGGAAATAGCAGTCTGTTACAGGAATTTCAAGAAAAAATGGGAATTCAAATCAACTGGCAAGAACTATTGACAAAGGAAGAGACATACTTTATAGTGGTTATTATCAGTCTTGTCGCTATTCTTCTTTGGCTTTTATTTGTTAAAGTGTTTAGCAAGAGAAAATAAAGGTATATTGGAGAGAAAATGAAGATTCGTTTTGAAATGAAGACAGAGTTTTCAGAAAAGGACCCACATATTGTAATTCAGGCAGCTCAGTTAACTGACCAAGCAAGGGAAGTTATGGAGTATTTAGAACAATTTTCAACAACCAATCAGGTGGCCATTCCTATTCGGGCGGATGATTATCTGGTTATGGTGAAGATTGAGGATATTATTCTAGCTGATATTGATAAGAATTTATTAACCATTTATACGGTAGACGGGATTTATAAAACTAAGGAAACATTGATAAACTTTCAGAATCGGATTAATCGGCGTAACTTTATACAGATATCACGTCATTCAATTATAAACATTGACCACTTAGAATCGTTATCAGATAGTTTTTCAGGGAACATGATGGCTAAAATGACTCGGGGCATCAAATCTAGTGTGAGTCGGAAATACGTTAAGTCCTTAATGAATTATCTAGGTTTATAGGAGAAAATCATGAAACGATTAATTGATTATTTTGTATCGGGAATGCGCACGGCTTCCTTCTTTTATTTGAGTATGATGTTATTAGCTCAGTGTTATCCAAGCATTACCTATCCTGCACCAATGGTAAAAAATATTCTAGCTCTGTTTTTAATGGGTGGAATTATGGGGGTATTGACTTTAATACTTGAAAAGCTAGAGTTTCTTGCTTTTAGTATACGTGTAGGAGTTCATTTATTAGTTACAGCTACTGTCTTAGTATTGACCTCTCTATTTTTTGGCTGGGGTTCAGTTTTATGGAGCCCTCTGCTTTGGTTCTTTTTCTTGTTAATTTATGGATTGATATGGTTGTATCAAATCTGGCGGACTCATAAACTCACACAACAAATTAATCAAGCCTTGGAGGATAAAAGAAAGAAAACGGATAAATAGTGTAGTGTTTAGTATGAAGTTAGAGGAGAGTGCTAGTTTCCATTTAGAGTAATTTATGATATAGTATTTTCAGTGTAAAAACAAGGAGAATACTATGCCAGTAAATGAATATGGTCAGATGATTGGTGAGTCAATGGAAGGTTATACACCGGGCGAATTGCCTTCTATTGATTTCTTAGAAGGGCGTTATGCTAGGGTAGAGGCTCTTTCGGCGGAAAAGCATGCGGAGGATTTATTAGCTGTTTATGGTCCAGATACTCCTCGAGAGATGTGGACCTACCTCTTTCAGGAGTCAGTGGCGGATATGGAGGAGCTGGTTGCCGTTTTAAATCAGATGTTGGCTCGTAAGGATCGCTTTTACTATGCAATTATAGACAAGGAAACTGGTAAGGCCTTGGGAACTTTTTCTCTCATGCGCATTGACCAGAATAACCGAGTGATAGAAGTGGGAGCGGTCACTTTTTCTCCAGAACTCAGGGGAACACGTATAGGGACAGAGGCTCAGTATCTCCTAGCGCGATATGTTTTTGAGGAGCTTAACTATCGTCGCTACGAATGGAAATGTGATTCTCTTAATCTGCCATCCAGACGAGCTGCGGAGCGTTTGGGATTTGTCTATGAAGGAACCTTCCGTCAGGCAGTCGTTTATAAGGGGCGTACGAGAGATACGGATTGGTTGTCTATGATTGATAAGAACTGGCCTCAAGTCAAAGCTCGTTTAGAAATATGGTTGGCTTCTGAAAATTTTGATAAAAATGGACGACAGTACAAGAGTTTGAGAGAACTCTAAGAGGTGTTATATAGGAATGACTTGGATAAACAGAGAAAAATAATAAAACTTGTTTGTTCTTAAGTAAAGTTTAAGGATGGTCTAGTATTATATAGTTATTAAATAAAGACCTCCTAACTTTATTTAATGAAATCCTAAAACTTTTTTTCATCATAATCTCCTAATGAAGTCACCCAATCAGGTGACTTTTTTGTGAGGTGAAGTGCTAGTGATAGAAATTTTTTGCATAATAGTAAAATTTGAGAAAAGTTAAGCTAGTTTTAAGCTTCGTCTTGTATTATATAGTTATTAAATAAAGACCTCCTAACTTTATTTAATAAAATCCTAAACTTTTCTTTTTCATAATAATCTCCCTTAACTCCACCCAATCAGGTGGAGTTTTTTGGCTCTATTTCAGGCTTTTGGGGACTATTCTAAAAATCATTTTTCGATAGCTTTCTCTAAATCTTATAAACTTTATTGGACAGATTCTAAAGTTGGAGAAGCTGAATTGATGAAGATATAAACCTTTGACAAATTTTGTGAACTATGGGATAATAAAAGGGAATTAAGTATTGTGTCTATATCATAGGCTAGAAAAGACCCCAAGCTCACGTCCAAATAAGCTTGGGGTCTTTTTGACACTATTTGTCCTTGTTTAGCCATTTATCGACTATACGAAGAACGACACCGACCACAATTGGTCCGATGATAGTTTTAAGTATTGTATCCATCATGGGCTATCTCACCTCCTTTCGCAGGCGGTGTAGAAGTGCCGAATAATATTATACCACATATGTGCTAAACTTAGGAGTCACCCAATCAGGTGGAGTTTTTTTGCTCTATTTCAGGCTTTTCGGAAGTTTTCTAAATATCATTTTTCAATAGCTTTCTCTAAATCTTATAAACTTTATTGGACAGATTCTAAAGTTGGAGAAGCTGAATGGATGAGGATATAAACCTTTGACAAAATTCGTGAACTATGGGATAATAAAAAGGAATTGAGTACTAGTTCTATATCATAGGCTAGAAAAGACCCCAAGCTCACGACCAAATAAGCTTGAGGTCTTTTTTGACACTATTTGTCCTTGTTTAGCCATTTATCGACTATACGAAGAACGACACCGACCACAATTGGTCCGATGATAGTTTTGAGTACTAATTCCATCATGGGCTATCTCACCTCCTTTCGCAGGCGGTGTAGAAGTGCCGTAGAATATTATACCACATAAGTGCTAAACTCAGGAGTCACCCAATCAGGTGGCTTTTTTGTTTGTGGCTTGGTTTTTTGATATAATAGAGCCATGAGTAGAATTTTAGATAATGAGATAATGGGGGATGAGGAGTTAGTAGAACGCACGCTCCGTCCTCAGTACTTACGTGAATATATTGGGCAGGACAAGGTCAAGGACCAGCTCCAAATCTTTATCGAGGCTGCCAAAATGCGGGATGAAGCGCTGGATCATGTCCTCTTATTTGGCCCTCCAGGTTTGGGAAAAACGACCATGGCTTTTGTTATTGCCAACGAACTAGGTGTCAATCTCAAGCAGACTTCGGGTCCAGTCATTGAAAAAGCTGGTGATCTAGTAGCGATTTTGAATGATTTAGAGCCTGGGGATGTCCTTTTTATTGATGAGATTCATCGCTTGCCCATGTCAGTGGAAGAGGTGCTTTATAGTGCTATGGAGGATTTCTACATTGACATCATGATTGGGGCTGGTGAAGGCAGTCGCAGCGTTCATTTGGAGTTGCCACCTTTTACCTTGATTGGTGCGACGACTCGGGCTGGTATGCTTTCAAATCCGCTACGGGCACGTTTTGGGATTACAGGGCATATGGAGTATTATGCCCATGCTGACTTGACAGAAATTGTTGAGCGGACAGCAGATATTTTTGAGATGGAAATCACTCATGAGGCGGCATCTGAGTTGGCCTTGCGTAGTCGTGGAACCCCTCGTATTGCCAATCGTCTCCTCAAGCGCGTGCGCGATTTTGCCCAGATTATGGGGAATGGGGTTATCGATGATCTTATTACCGATAAGGCTCTGACCATGCTAGATGTTGACCATGAAGGCTTGGACTATGTGGACCAGAAAATCCTTCGCACCATGATTGAGATGTACGGTGGTGGTCCTGTTGGTCTAGGAACTCTTTCTGTTAACATAGCAGAAGAGCGTGAGACAGTTGAAGACATGTATGAGCCCTACTTGATTCAAAAAGGTTTTATCATGCGGACACGGTCTGGACGGGTGGCGACTGCTAAGGCATATGAGCATTTGGGGTATGAGTACAATGAAAAATAAGCAAGAAATTCTGGAAGTTTTCAGAGAAAATCTGGATATGATGGCTATTCTGACTATCATCCGAAACCTTGGTCTGAAAGATTCTTGGTTGGCAGCAGGTTCTGTCAGAAATTTTATCTGGAATCTCTTGTCAGAGAGACCAGCATTTGATCTTGAAACAGATGTAGATGTGATTTTCTTTGATCCAGATATTTCTTATGAGGAAACCTTGTCCCTAGAGAAAAAGCTGAGAGAGGACTTTCCTCAGTACCAGTGGGAATTGAAAAATCAGGTCTATATGCACCAGCACAGCCCTCATACTGCTCCCTATAGCAGCTCTTGTGATGCTATGAGTAAGTATCCAGAACGGTGTACGGCTGTTGGACTACGCTTGAATGAAGAATCCGATTTTGAACTCTATGCACCTTATGGTTTGGAGGATATTTTGAATTTTCAAGTTCGTCCCACTCCTCATTTCTTAGAAAATGAAGACCGAATGGCTCTCTATCAAACACGATTATCCAAGAAAAATTGGCAGGAAAAATGGAAAAATTTGATTTTTAAAAATACTTAAGGAAACTTTAAGCTAGGAAGTGTATACTAAGTCCATAAGTTAAGAAGACCTTAACTTAAACTCCTAAAACTTTTTCATAATAATCTCCCTATAAAAAATAAAGTCGCCCAATCAGGCGGCTTATTTTTTTGGAAATGGGCTTTGTGCCTGAGAATAATACTCAATGAAAATCAAAGAGCAAACTAGGAAGCTAGCCGCAGGTTGCTCAAAACACTGTTTTGAGGTTGCAGATAGAGCTGACGTGGTTTGAAGAGATTTTCGAAGAGTATAAATAGCTTAGTGATAGAAGAAAATAGGGAAATATGGTATAATGAAACGATAGATTTTTGAATAGGAATAAGATCATGTTTGGATTTTTTAAGAAAGATAAGGCTGTGGAAGTAGAGGTTCCGACACAGGTTCCTGCTCATATCGGCATCATCATGGATGGCAATGGGCGTTGGGCTAAAAAACGTATGCAACCGCGAGTCTTCGGACACAAGGCGGGCATGGAAGCATTGCAAACTGTGACCAAGGCAGCCAACAAACTAGGCGTCAAGGTGATTACAGTTTATGCTTTTTCTACAGAAAACTGGACCCGTCCAGATCAGGAAGTCAAGTTTATCATGAACTTGCCAGTAGAGTTTTATGATAATTATGTCCCGGAATTGCATGCGAATAATGTTAAGATTCAAATGATTGGGGAGACGGACCGACTGCCTAAGCAAACCTTTGAAGCTTTAACCAAGGCTGAGGAATTGACTAAGAACAATACAGGTTTGATTCTTAACTTTGCTCTTAACTATGGTGGACGTGCTGAGATTACGCAGGCGCTTAAGTTGATTTCCCAGGATGTTTTAGATGCCAAAATCAACCCAGGTGACATCACAGAGGAATTGATTGGCAACTATCTCTTTACCCAGCATTTGCCTAAGGACTTACGAGATCCGGACTTGATTATCCGTACTAGTGGAGAATTGCGTTTGAGTAATTTCCTTCCATGGCAAGGAGCCTACAGTGAGCTCTATTTTACGGACACCTTGTGGCCTGATTTTGACGAGGCGGCCTTGCAGGAAGCCATTCTTGCCTACAATCGTCGTCATCGCCGATTTGGAGGAGTTTAGGAGGAAATATGACACAGGATTTACAGAAAAGAACCTTGTTTGCAGGGATTGCCCTGGCTATTTTCCTACCAATTTTAATGATTGGGGGACTCTTGCTTCAGATAGCAATTGGAATCATAGCCATGCTAGCCATGCATGAACTTTTGAAGATGAGAGGTCTAGAGACCATGACGATGGAGGGCCTCTTGACCCTCTTTGCAACCTTTGCTTTGACCATTCCCTTGGAGAATTACCTGACTTTTTTACCAGTTGATGGGAATGTAGTTGCCTATAGTGTTTTGATTTCAATTATGTTAGGAACGACTGTTTTTAGCAAGTCCTATACGATTGAGGATGCTGTTTTCCCTCTTGCTATGAGCTTTTATGTGGGCTTTGGTTTTAATGCTCTATTAGATGCTAGAATTGCAGGTTTAGATAAGGCACTATTAGCCTTGTGTATCGTCTGGGCGACAGACAGTGGTGCCTATCTTGTTGGGATGAACTATGGTAAACGAAAACTAGCTCCGACAGTTTCTCCAAATAAAACCTTTGAGGGTGCCTTGGGTGGTATTTTAGGTGCGATTTTAGTAACCATCATCTTTATGATGTTTGACAGAACAGTTGCTCTTCCGTATGGAATTTACAAGATGTCCGTCTTTGCTATTTTCTTTAGCATTGCTGGACAATTTGGTGATTTACTAGAAAGTTCGATCAAGCGTCACTTTGGTGTCAAGGATTCTGGGAAATTTATCCCTGGACATGGTGGTGTTTTGGATCGTTTTGATAGTATGTTGCTTGTATTTCCAATCATGCACTTGTTTGGACTCTTTTAATCAAAAGACGGAGGAAATACTATGCTCGGAATTTTAACCTTTATTCTGGTTTTCGGGATTATTGTGGTAGTGCACGAGTTCGGACACTTCTACTTTGCCAAGAAATCAGGGATTCTAGTGCGTGAATTTGCCATTGGAATGGGCCCCAAAATCTTTGCTCACATTGGCAAGGATGGAACGGCCTATACCATTCGAATCTTGCCTCTGGGTGGCTATGTTCGCATGGCCGGTTGGGGTGATGATACAACTGAAATCAAGACAGGAACTCCTGTCAGTTTGACTCTTGCTGATGATGGTAAGGTTAAGCGCATCAATCTTTCTGGTAAAAAATTAGATCAAACAGCTCTTCCTATGCAGGTGACCCAGTTTGACTTTGAAGACAAGCTTTTTATCAAGGGTTTGGTTCTGGAAGAAGAAAAAACATTTGCAGTAGATCACGATGCAACGGTTGTGGAAGCAGATGGTACTGAGGTTCGGATTGCTCCCTTGGATGTTCAATATCAAAATGCAACTATCTGGGGCAAACTCATTACCAACTTTGCAGGACCTATGAATAACTTTATCTTAGGTGTCGTTGTTTTTTGGATTTTAATCTTCATGCAGGGTGGCGTCAGAGATGTTGATACTAACCAGTTCCATGTCATGCCCCAAGGGGCTTTGGCCAAGGTGGGAGTGCCAGAAACGGCACAAATTACCAAGATTGGCTCACATGAGATTAACAACTGGGAAAGCTTGATTCAGGCTGTGGAAACAGAAACCAAAGATAAGACGGCCCCGACTTTGGATGTGACTATTTCTGAAAATGGTAGTGACAAACAAGTCACTGTTAGTCCGGAAGAAAGTCAAGGTCGTTACCTTCTAGGTGTTCAACCGGGGATTAAGTCAGATTTTCTATCCATGTTTGTAGGTGGTTTTACAACTGCTGCTGACTCGGCCCTACGAATTCTATCAGCTCTGAAAAATCTGATTTTCCAACCGGATTTGAACAAGCTAGGTGGACCTGTTGCCATCTTTAAGGCAAGTAGTGATGCTGCTAAAAATGGAATTGAGAATGTCTTGTACTTCTTGGCAATGATTTCCATCAATATTGGGATTTTTAATCTTATTCCGATTCCAGCATTGGATGGTGGTAAGATTGTGCTCAATATCCTGGAAGCCATTCGCCGCAAACCATTGAAACAAGAAATTGAAACCTATGTCACCTTGGCCGGAGTGGTCATCATGGTTGTCTTGATGATCGCTGTGACCTGGAATGACATCATGCGACTCTTTTTTAGATAACCGAGGAATATTATGAAACAAAGTAAAATGCCTATCCCAACGCTTCGCGAAATGCCAAGCGATGCTCAAGTTATTAGCCATGCTCTTATGTTGCGAGCTGGTTATGTTCGCCAAGTTTCAGCAGGTGTTTATTCTTACTTACCACTTGCCAACCGTGTGATTGAAAAAGCCAAAAATATCATGCGCCAAGAATTTGATAAGATTGGTGCCGTTGAGATGTTGGCTCCTGCCCTCCTCAGTGCAGAATTGTGGCGCGAATCAGGTCGTTACGAAACTTATGGTGAAGACCTTTACAAACTAAAAAATCGTGAAAAATCAGACTTTATCCTAGGTCCAACTCACGAAGAAACCTTTACAGCTATTGTCCGTGATTCTGTTAAGTCTTACAAGCAATTGCCACTCAACCTTTACCAAATCCAACCTAAGTATCGTGATGAAAAACGCCCACGTAATGGACTTCTTCGTACACGTGAGTTCATCATGAAGGATGCTTACAGCTTTCACGCTAACTATGATAGCTTGGACAGTGTTTATGATGAGTACAAGGCTGCTTATGAGCGTATTTTCACTCGTAGTGGTTTAGATTTCAAGGCAATTATTGGTGACGGTGGAGCTATGGGTGGTAAGGACAGCCAAGAATTTATGGCCATTACACCTGCTCGTACAGACCTTGACCGCTGGGTCGTCTTGGACAAGTCAGTTGCTTCATTTGATGAAATTCCTGCAGAAGTGCAAGAAGAAATCAAGGCAGAATTGCTTAAATGGATGGTTTCTGGTGAAGATACCATTGCTTACTCAAGTGAGTCTAGCTATGCTGCTAACTTGGAAATGGCAACAAACGAGTACAAACCAAGCAACCGTGTCGTTGCTGAAGAAGAAGTGACTCGTGTTGCAACACCAGATGTTAAAACAATCGATGAAGTTGCCGCCTTCCTCAACGTTCCAGAAGAACAAACGATTAAAACCCTCTTCTACATGGCAGACGGTGAGCTTGTTGCCGCCCTTCTAGTTGGAAATGATCAGCTTAATGAAGTTAAGTTGAAAAACCACTTGGGAGCAGATTTCTTTGACGTTGCTAGCGAAGAAGAAGTGGCAAATGTTGTTCAAGCAGGATTTGGTTCACTTGGCCCAGTTGCTTTGCCAGAGAATATTAAAATTATTGCAGATCGTAAAGTGCAAGATGTTCGCAATGCAGTTGTCGGTGCTAACGAAGATGGCTACCACTTGACTGGTGTGAACCCAGGCCGTGATTTTACTGCAGAATATGTGGATATCCGTGAAGTTCGTGAGGGTGAAATTTCTCCAGACGGACAAGGTGTCCTTAACTTTGCGCGTGGTATCGAAATTGGTCACATCTTCAAACTCGGCACTCGCTATTCAGCAAGTATGGGAGCAGATGTTTTGGACGAAAATGGCCGTGCTGTGCCAATTATCATGGGATGTTACGGTATCGGTGTCAGCCGTCTCCTTTCAGCAGTGATGGAGCAACACGCTCGCCTCTTTGTTAACAAAACGCCAAAAGGTGAATACCGTTACGCTTGGGGAATCAACTTCCCTAAAGAATTGGCACCATTTGATGTGCACTTGATCACTGTCAATGTCAAGGATGATGAAGCGCAAGCCTTGACAGAAAAGCTTGAAGCAAGCTTGATGGGAGCTGGTTACGAAGTCTTGACAGATGACCGTAACGAACGTGTTGGTGTTAAATTCAGCGATAGTGACTTGATTGGATTGCCAATCCGTATCACTGTTGGTAAAAAAGCAGCCGATGGTATCGTAGAAGTGAAGATTAAAGCGACTGGTGATACCATCGAAGTTCATGCAGATAACTTGCTTGAAACGCTTGAAATTCTCAGCAAGAAATAAAAACTATAATCAGAAGAAAAACAAGGAAAAAATGTAACTAGTTTTTACCTTGTTTTTTCTATATAATGGGAAAAATGAGTAGATAAAGAGGTAAATGTATGCTAAGATTTCCAAAGGATTTTGTCTGGGGATCCTCTACTTCTGGACCACAAACAGAAGGACGTGTAGCTGGTGACGGTAAGGGAGATAATCTATGGGATTATTGGTACCAAGTGGAGCCAAATCGTTACTATAATGGAATTGGTCCAGATAAGACATCGACTTTTTATGAAAACTGGGAACAGGATATTGAGCTACTGTTAGAAACTGGTCACACGGCCTTTCGGACTTCTATTCAGTGGTCACGGATTTTTCCACAAGGGCGTGGGGAAGTCAATCCTCAAGGTGTAGACTTTTACCGTAAGGTTTTTGAGGCTATTAAGGACAAAGGGATTCGTCTTTTAGTGAATCTTTATCATTTTGATTTGCCTTTTGCCCTTCAAGAGGATGGTGATGGTTGGGAAAATAAGGCGACTGTCTCAGCCTATGAAGACTATGCTCGTTTTTGTTTTGAGACTTATGGAGATTTAGTGGATCAATGGATTACCTTTAACGAGCCAATCGTTCCAGTAGAATTTGGCTATTTTTACGATGCCCATTATCCACATAAGGTGGATGCAGAGGCAGCCGTTAAAGTAGCTTATCATACACAATTGGCTAGCAGTCGGACGGTTAAGGCTTGTCATGAACTCTTGCCTGATTCCAAGATTGGGATTGTCCTCAACTTGACACCGGCTTATCCACGTAGCCAGCATCCTGCTGATGTCAAGGCAGCTCGTATTGCGGACCTCTTTCAGGCCCAATCTTTCTTAGATCCGTCCGTTTTGGGTACTTATCCACAGGAGTTAGTAGAAATCTTGCATGAATACGGTCTCTTGCCTGATGCTACAGAGGAGGAGTTGGATCTTATTCGTGACAATACGGTGGACTTCCTTGGTGTCAACTACTATCAACCTTTGCGTGTTATGGCACCTCGATTTGCTAAGCATCCAGAGAGTCCACTCTTGCCAGAACATTTTTACGAGCCTTATGTGATGCCTGGACGTAAAATCAATCCTCATCGTGGCTGGGAGATTTATGAGCAAGGGATTTATGACATTGCCCAAAATATCAAGGAAAATTATGGCAATATTGAGTGGATGTTGACAGAGAATGGTATGGGTGTTGAAGGGGAAGAAAAATTCCGTCAAGATGGAATGATTCAAGATGATTACCGTATTGACTTTGTAAAAGGTCATCTTCGTGAACTTCACCGTGCTATTGAAGATGGAGCCAACTGTAAAGGATACTTAATCTGGACCTTTATTGACTGTTGGTCATGGCTCAATAGTTATAAAAATCGCTATGGCTTGGTCGAATTAGACTTGGAAACGCAAGAACGTCGTCTGAAGAAATCAGGGCACTGGTTCAAGGAATTAAGCGATAATAATGGATTTTAAAAAGGACTCTGACTGATTATCCTAATTGGTCAGAGTCTTTTGCTTACAGGAGAGTAATTTGAACTATACCAATTTTTACTCTTGACAAGTGAAAGAAACAAGTATATACTGTTTTTGCTGATTCTATAAAAGAGGAATTAGACTATACCAATTTTAAGGAGAAAGCACAGCTGGTCTGTGTCGTATATACTATGTGTGGAATTGTTGGTGTTGTTGGAAACACAAATGCAACTGATATTTTGATTCAAGGGCTTGAAAAGCTCGAATACCGTGGCTATGATTCTGCGGGAATTTTTGTTCTAGGTGGTGCTGAAAACCATCTAGTCAAGGCTGTTGGTCGTATAGCAGAATTGTCTGCCAAGACAGCTGGTGTTGAGGGAACAACTGGTATCGGACATACTCGTTGGGCGACTCACGGGAAACCAACGGAAGACAATGCTCACCCACACCGCTCTGAGACAGAACGTTTTGTTTTGGTGCACAATGGGGTGATTGAGAACTACCTTGAAATCAAGGAAGAATACCTTGCAGGTCACCACTTCAAAGGGCAAACAGATACGGAAATCGCCGTTCACTTGATTGGAAAATTTGCAGAAGAAGATAGCTTGTCAGTTCTTGAAGCCTTCAAAAAAGCTCTTCACATCATCCGTGGTTCTTATGCCTTTGCCTTGGTTGACTCACAAGATCCTGAAGTTATCTACGTAGCTAAGAATAAATCACCACTTTTGATTGGTCTTGGGGAAGGATATAACATGGTATGCTCAGATGCTATGGCTATGATTCGTGAAACCAACCAATACATGGAAATTCATGACCAAGAGTTGGTAATCGTCAAGGCTGATAGTGTGGAAGTTCAAGACTATGATGGCAACAGTCGTGAACGTGCTAGCTATACTGCGGAACTTGACTTGTCTGATATCGGTAAGGGAACTTACCCTTACTACATGCTTAAGGAAATCGATGAGCAACCAACGGTTATGCGTAAACTCATCCAAGCCTACACAGATGAGGCTGGTCAAGTTGTCGTAGACCCAGCTATCATCCAGGCTGTTCAAGACGCAGACCGTATCTACATCCTTGCAGCTGGGACATCTTACCACGCAGGATTTGCTTCTAAGAAAATGTTGGAAGAATTGACAGATACACCAGTTGAACTTGGAATCTCATCTGAGTGGGGCTACGGTATGCCACTTCTCAGCAAGAAACCACTCTTCATCTTTATCAGCCAATCTGGTGAAACAGCGGATAGCCGTCAGGTTTTGGTTAAGGCTAATGAAATGGGAATCCCAAGCTTGACAGTGACAAACGTACCAGGCTCAACTCTTTCTCGTGAAGCTAACCATACTATGCTTCTTCATGCAGGTCCTGAAATTGCCGTGGCATCAACCAAGGCCTATACAGCACAAATTGCAGCCCTTGCCTTTCTTGCAAAAGCAGTAGGAGAAGCAAATGGCAATGCCAAAGCGCAAGCCTTTGACCTGGTTCATGAATTGTCAATCGTAGCTCAGTCTATCGAGTCAACTCTTTCAGAGAAAGAAAACATTGAAGCCAAGGTTCGTGAGCTTCTTGAAACAACTCGTAACGCCTTTTATATTGGGCGTGGTCAAGATTACTACGTAGCTATGGAAGCAAGTCTTAAGCTTAAAGAGATTTCTTACATCCAGTGTGAAGGCTTTGCGGCAGGAGAACTCAAGCATGGAACCATTGCCTTGATTGAAGAAGGAACGCCTGTTTTGGCCCTCTTGTCAGATCCAGTCCTTGCCAACCACACTCGTGGAAATATCCAAGAAGTGGCAGCCCGTGGTGCCAAGGTTCTCACTATTGCAGAAGAAAATGTTGCCAAAGATACAGACGACATCGTTCTTACGACCGTCCACCCTTACCTCTCACCAATTTCAATGGTTGTGCCAACGCAATTGGTCGCTTATTTTGCAACACTCCACCGTGGCCTTGATGTGGACAAACCACGTAATCTTGCTAAATCAGTAACGGTAGAATAAGCTAAAAAAGTCTAGTTACCTAGGCTTTTTCTTGTGAGCAAATGGGTTGCTTGTACTCAAGATTCGTGTTATACTCTTCGAAAATCAAATTCAAACCACGTCAGCTTCACCTTGCCGTACTTAAGTACAGCCTGCGGCTAGCTTCCTAGTTTGCTCTTTGATTTTCATTGAGTGTTAGAATAATTTGTCAAAATGAAGGACCGAAATAGACAAGGAGAATTACTGTGGTAGAATTGGGAATTTCAACATTTGGGGAAACAACGGAGCTTGAAGGGACTGGACAGACTTACAGTCATGCCGAACGCATTCGCCAGTTGCTGGCAGAGATTGAACTGGCTGACAAGGTTGGTTTGGATGTGTATGGGATTGGTGAGCACCATCGAGCGGATTTTGCGGTATCAGCCCCAGAGATTATCCTGGCAGCTGGGGCAGTCAATACCAAGAAAATTCGTTTGACTAGTGCGGTCAGCATTCTCTCGAGCATGGATCCGATTCGTTTGTTCCAACAGTATGCCACTATTGATGCTTTGTCAAATGGACGTGCGGAGATTATGGCTGGAAGGGGTTCTTTCACGGAATCATTTCCCCTGTTTGGATATGATTTGAAAGACTACGAAGCGCTTTTTGATGAGAAATTAGACTTGCTACAGTTAGTTAATGAAAAGACCAAGTTAGACTGGCAAGGCCGCTTGACCCAAACAATATCTGGCAAGGAAGTTTATCCTCGTCCAGCTCAGGACAAATTACCCTTGTGGATAGCGACAGGTGGTTATGTCGAATCAACAGTGAAGATTGCTCAGGCAGGCCTACCGATTGTCTATGCTATTATTGGTGGTAATCCGCGTTATTTTAAAAAGTTGATTCAGGCTTATCGTGAGATCGGTAGGGATGCCGGTCATGTAGAAAAAGACCTGAAAGTGGGAGCTCATTCTTGGGGTTGGATTGCTGAAGATGGCGAGCAGGCGGTGAAAGATTATTTCCATCCAACCAAGCAAGTGGTGGATGCTATTTCCAAAGACCGTCCGCACTGGCAGGAATTGCGTTATGAGCAATATTTGGAGCAAGTTGGGCCAAATGGTGCTATGTTTGTGGGCAATCCAGATCAGGTGGCCGAAAAATTGATTCGTATGATTGAAGACTTAGGTTTGGACCGCTTCATGCTCCATCTACCGCTTGGTTCCATGACCCATGACCAGGTTCTGAGAGCTATTGAACTATTCGGAATGCAAGTGGCACCCAAAGTACGGGAATACTTTGCCATGAAAGAGGCTTAATAAAAAATCCTAATCAGGCTGATAAAAAATCTATATAACAACTATTTTAAAAAAGCAATAAACAGAAAAGAATCTCTGAAAAGCTAGTAAAATCAAGCTTTCCAGAGATTTTTTCGTTATTGATATAAACAATATCAATCAAGTCGATAGTCAATATATATTGGGAAAAGGTCAAAAGGAGTGGTAAGATGGTTTCAATCCAAATGGAAGGAGAAAAGTATGACAAGTAAAAGAGAGCTGGTTTTTAAAGCCATCCGAGGAGAAGAGGTGGAACGAGTTCCTGTAGGCTTTTGGTTTCATTTTGTAACACTGGAGGAAAAAGGGCAAGGTTTAAATAACCCACGTATCTTTCAAAAAAGTGTAGAGGGACATCGGAAGTACGTTGAAAGAATTCATCCTGATTTTGTCAAAATGATGAGTGACGGATTTTTCATTTATCCAAGTAATGTCTACAGTCCTTTGGTTTCAAGTATTCAGGAGCTGGCTTCTATTGAGTCGATTGGTGAAAACCATCCTTGGATTCAGCAACAAGTAGAAGTGGTAGAAGCTATTCGAGCAACCTTCACTGAGGACATTGCTTCATTCTACAATATCTTTTCTCCGATTTCCTACCTGAAACGTTGGTTTCGTACAGAGACTTCTAGAGGTGATAAGGAGGTTGCTAATCTATTACTCGAAAATCCAGAGCTATTCAGGGAGATTTTAGATGTAATAGCTGAGGATATCGCAATCCTAACCAAGGCAATCATTCAGGATGGTGGAGCAGATGGAATCTATCTCAGTACACAAGAAATTCAGGATGAGCGCATCACAGCAGAATTGTATCAGACCTATATCGAGCCAAGCAACATAAAGGTTTTAGAAGCTGCCAATCAGGTAGGTGGGGTAAATATCCTGCATATCTGCGGTTTCCAAGGTGCCAGTAACAATGTGACTATTTTCAAAGATTATCCAGCCCAAGTTTTCAATTGGGCAACCCACCATGAAGCAGTCAGCTTACCTCAAGGTCAGGAGCTATTTCATGGCAAAGCGGTCTTGGGTGGTTTTGAAAATGGAAAGCAGAGCCTGCTTTATGGAGGTAGCAAGGCTAAACTACAAGAGGAAACCAAACGCTTGTTGGCTGAAGCTGGGACTAGAGGAGTCCTTCTTGGAGCGGATTGCACGGTTCCAGATGACTTTGAATTAGAACGATTGGACTGGATTCGTCAGGCTGCTATTTTAGAATAGGAGGGCCTTATGAAAAGAAAAAAGTGGCTATTGGTAGGGACGGCCCTCGGCTTTGTCATCTTACTTGCGATCAGTCTTACAAAGGGACTTACTTGTAAGGAAGGGCCAAGTTGTCATGGGATTCAGGATTTTCAGAAGAGAAGTCTTCGCTTTATTCAAACCAATGATATTGCCAGTGTTTTATTAGTTGAAAAAGAAAGAAATGGAGAATAGAGATGTCAGAAAAAAGAGAATGGGTTTTAAAAGCATTTAGAGGAGAAGTGGTTGACCGTGTACCTGTAGGTTTTTGGCACCACTTTACATCAGAAGAGGAATGGTTAAAGGGATTTTCCAATCCTGTGATTATTGAAAAGAACATACAAGGTCACAAACGTTTTATCCGTGACCTACATCCAGACTTTATCAAGTTGATGAGTGATGGCTATTTTGCTTATCCAAATCCAGTTATTGCCAAAGGAAAGTCACTCCAAGAGTTGGCAGAGATTCAACCTCTGGGTGAAGATCATCCGTGGATTAGAGAGCAGGTAGAATTAGTGAAGAAGATTAAGCAGGAGTTTACGGAAGATATTGTTGCTATTTACAATATTTTTGCGCCTGTGACCTACCTCAAATGGTTACTTGGAGAAGTGTCTGGTGGAGATGATCTCATTGCAGATTTCTTAGTTCAAGATTCTCAGAAATTGAAAAAAGTCCTTGATGTGATTGCGCAAGATATCGCTAGCTTGAGTCAAGCTATTATTAAAGATGCAGGAGCAGACGGTATTTATCTCAGTGTGCAAAGTATTCAGGATGCGCGTGTTTCTGCTGAAGCCTATCAGGAGATTATTGCGCCGAGTGAACTGACTGTTTTAAAAGCGGCTAAGTCGGTTGGTGGGGTAAATATCCTTCATATCTGTGGCTATGAAGGAGCTCGAAACGATATTCATATCTTTGCCGACTATCCAGCTCATGTTTTTAACTGGGCAGTTGGTCCAGAAGGAATTAGCCTAAAAGAAGGTCGTGAGATTTTCAAGGGTCGTGCTGTTCTGGGAGGATTTGAAAACGGTGAAGATGGCCTTCTTTATCGAGGCAGTAAGGAAGAAATTCAAGCTGAAACCAAACGATTGGTAGAAGAAACAGGAAAAGAGGGCTTCATACTTGGAGCAGATTGTACCATTCCGAGTGATATTGCAGTGGAGCGTATCCAGTGGGTGAGAGAGGCATTAGATAAGTAAAGGAGAAGAATATGAGTAAGAAAACATGGATTATTGGTGGAGTTGCGGTTGCGGCAGTGCTTGGAGCAACGATTATTGGTAGAACTTTGGCGGGAGCATCTGCTAAAGGTGCAGATGCAGTTTCATCTGGACAAGTAACAACTTTAAAAGTTGCCCATACTCAAAACTATGTCCCTTATGATTTTATTGACGAAAAAGGGGAATCAGATGGTTATGAAGTCGCTGTTTTAAAGGCGGTTGATGAGAAATTAGCAGATTATAAATTTGAGTATACTGGAACTAGTGATGATGATCTCTTGATTGGACTTGAGTCTGGCAAGTACGATATTGGAACTAAAGGTGCTTGGTATACAGATGAACGGGCTAAGAAATTTATTATTCCATCTGAGCCAGTAGGAGCCAGCATTATTGGTTTTACTGTTAGAAAAGAAGATGAAGCCAAATATAAGAATATTGATGATTTTGCCAAAAATAAAGGAAAATTAGTACCCATCTCTCCTCAAAATGCCCAGTGGAATGTCATCAATAGTTATAACGAGAAGCATAAGGATACACCAATTGAGTTGACAGCTGCTGAATCCTTCAAGGTGGCAGATGCTTATGCTTGGGTTTTAGAAGGACGATATGATGCCTTCTTTGATATCAAGTTATCTTTTGAAAAAGCAGTGACAGCAGAGGATGGTTCTTACCACCAATATGCGGACAAACTTAGCTGGTTCCCTTATAAAGGAATCCCAACCTATCCATTGATTCACCGTGATGAAAAGGGTGAGAAGTTTGCTAAAGAGTATGAAAAAGCTATTAAAGAATTAAAAGAAGACGGTACTTTAGCTAAGCTTTCTCAAAAATACTTTAAAGAAGACGTCTTTAGCTACGTTGATAAAGATTAGATGAACAATCAGGAATGTTATACTCTTCGAAAATCTCTTCAAACCGCGTCAACGACGCCTTGCCGTAGGTATGGTTACTGACTTCGTCAGTTCTATCCACAACCTCAAAACACTGTTTTGAGCAACCTGTGGCTAGTTTGCTTTTTGATTTTCATTGAGTATTAGAAAGAGGTTTATATGGTTTCATATGATTTTTCAAGAGTGTTCCAATTTTTACCAACCTTATGGCAGGCTCTTCCGATGACCTTGTCCATTCTCTTTTTTACTACAATCCTTGGTTCCCTTTTCGGTGGCTTACTGGCTTGGGCTCAAGTGGGAGAAGATAAGACTTTTGCAGGTCTTTCTAAGGGTTATATTTTCACTCTTCGCTGTACTCCTCCTATTGTTTTACTATTCCTTGTCTTTTATGGTTTACCTGAATTTTTAAAATGGTGGTTGAATTTAGATATCAACAACTGGTCTAAGACGGTCTTCGTCTTATTCACCATGGTCTTGCTATTTGCGGCTATCATTGCAGAAGTGTTTAAGGCTTCTTATCAGGCAATTCCCAAAGGTCAGATGGAAGCTGGAGTCAGTATTGGTCTGACCCCTAGTCAGACATTTTGGAGAATCATTTTTCCTCAGGCTTTTCAAGTGGCTCTTCCAAATATGACGACCGCTATTCTAAATTTGATGCGGGACGCTGCCCTAGCATATACGATTGGTTTTGTGGATGTCATGGGGGCTGGGAATCTCTTAATCAGTCGTAATTTGGGGAATTACTCTCTTGAAACCTATACAGCGGTTGCCATTCTTTATTGGGGTGTAGCCTTGGCTGTTTCCTTCTTGAGTCGCTTGTTAGAAAAATCTTTGGAAACGAAAGGGAGATAGGATATGGATTTAGACTATATTGCAAAAACCTTTTTAGAGACCTTAAAAGGGGTACCGACCACCTTGATTATCATGATTGTAGCCATGATCTTAAGTTTTCTACCAGCCTTGTTTTTAGCTCTGGGACAAATATATAAAGTAAAAGGTGTTCGAACTTTCTCTCTCGTGTATCTAGCTTTTATAAGAGCAACACCTCCGATTTTGCTGATTCTTTTCTTTTATAGTTTGTTTCCGAGTTTGCTCAATCAATTTCTCAAAAGCATAGGAAGTGATGTTGATATCTTTAAACTCAATCCGATCTATTATGCTTTTATTATCTATAGCCTGATGACAACAGGTAGTTTATCAGAAATCTTACGTTCGGCTATTTTGACTGTGGATAAGGGACAATTAGAAGCTGCACAAGCGATTGGCTTAACCACTAGTCAAGCTTATGTGAGGATTATTTTTCCACAGGCCTTGCGATCAGCTCTGCCCAATCTGGCTAATCTAGTTATAAATATTGTAAAAGGAACCTCTTTGGTTTTTGTGATGACCATTAAGGATATTACAGCCATTGCCCGTGTTGAAGCGTCTTATGGTTATCAGTATTTTGAATCCTATTTTGTGATCTTTTTACAGTACATTCTTATTTGCGGATTGATTCAATGGGGCTTTTCAATTATAGAGAAACGCTATATTCGAAGAGAAAAGGGACAAGTAGTGCCCAGTACAGGTTTAGCATAGGAGGAGACAATGTTACAAGTAGAACATGTTGCAAAAAAATTTGGAGACAGACAAGTCCTAGAAGATGTTAATCTCAAGGTCAACCAAGGGGATGTGGTTGTAATATTGGGGCCATCTGGATCAGGTAAAACGACTTTTCTCAGATGTCTCAATCATTTAGAAAAGGCCGATAGTGGCTCTTTGAAGCTTGCTGATAAAGACTACGATCTTGGCAAATTGACCAAAAAAGATATTTTAGAAATTCGCCAGAAGACAGCCTTCGTTTTCCAACATTATAATTTATTTGCTAATAAGACCGCCTTGGAAAATATTTTAGAGGGCTTGGTAATTGCTCGGAAAATTCCTAAGGAAGAAGCAACCAAACGTGCGGAAGCTGCCTTAGAAAAAGTTGGTTTACTAGCTTATAAAGATTATTATCCTTCTCAGCTTTCTGGAGGCCAGCAACAACGAATTGGCATTGCGCGTGCCATCGCTGTGAAACCAGAGGTCATTTTATTAGATGAGCCGACATCGGCCTTGGATCCAGAGTTGGTAGGAGATGTTTTAGATGTTTTAAAACAGTTAGCTAAAGAAGGAGTTACTATGGTAGTAGTGACTCATGAGATGGGTTTTGCCAGAGATGTAGCCAACCATGTCATTTTTATGGATGGTGGGAAAATTGTTGAAGAAAATAATGCCCATGATTTCTTTAGTCGTCCAAAAGAAGAAAGAACCAAGCAATTTTTGGCACGAATACTCTCGGATGCGACCTATAGTGTGGAATATATGATTTGACAGATAGGATTATCAGGGCAAAAATTAATCCCCCGAGCTTTAATGCTTGGGGGATTGTTCTATAGGAGGGCTAGTTTAGTTCTCTTTTTTGTTTTTTAGTAAGAACCCGAGACCTAGAAGGGCAAGGAGACTAATTCCTGCAAACAGGAGTTTGTGATCGTTTTTGGTTCCTGTATTTGGAAGTTCAGCTTGTTTAGCTAGAGGCGCAGGTATATTTTCCTTGCTAGGGTTTTCTACTGATTCGTTTTGAACAGCTTCACTTACAGATGATACTCGTGCTTCTTGGGCTGGTTTTTCAGCTTGTGAATCAGTTGTAGTTTGGCTAGGTTTATGATCTGCGTCCGCTACTTTTGTATCTAGTTTTGTAGAGTCAGGTTTAGTTTGTGGAGCTGGATCTTGATGTTCCGGTTTGACGACTCGGTTTGGAGTATTTTCTTGGCCGTTATTTTGACCTTGCTCTTGTGTTAAGCTAGAAAGATCAAATTCTGGTTTTTCTTCTACAGCTGGGGCAACGATGGCACCGCCTTGAGAGACTCGAAGAACAGTAGCTGTAAGGGCATTTAATTTCAAGCCTTTTTCAGTCCATTCAAGCCCCTGAGGGTTGGCAATTCCGACTGGACCTGCTTGATTTTCATCTGCTAAAACTTCAGCATTTCTGAGGTGGGCAAAGGCAGTTCCCAAGTTAAATTCACGAGCTTTTTCGTCCGCATTGACAAAGACTGCGTAGATATCTCCGTTTGGAGCAGTGATTTGGTAGCCAATGACCACGTCTTCTTTTTCCACACCATTTTGGCCTGGTACAGTGATGAGGTGGACACGGTCTTTGATATCTTGAAGACTCTTAAGTCGGAAGGCATCTGTAGATTGACGAAGGGCAATCAACCCTTTCATATAGTCACGACTCTTGACATTTTCAGGATAAGCTTTGCTGTCTGTAGCCTTAGTCCAGTCAAACTTATTGATAGCGTCGCTAGAATCGTAAGAGTCATGGATGAAGTAAGGATAGTCAAATGGATTGCCGTCCTTATCACGCAACAAGTGAGATTTGTTTGGAACCTTGTTCTCTTCTACTGGGGTCTTGTAGGCTGGGTCACGGAATTGTTTGGTGCGTCCGTATTCCTGACCAGAGTGGATAAATGGAGTTCCTTGAGCTGTCAAGACCATGAGGTTTCCAAGTCGCAAACGACGATGGATTTCAGCATAGTTCTCAGCCTTGCTTGGGTCTTTTTTGATAGACTGGGCAATGATATCAAAGAGGGTCAAGTTATCATGGGCTGCTATGTATTGGATGACATCTCCAGGGCTATCTGCTTCAAAGTTGGTTGGCTGAGCAATGAGATTTTTAAAGATAGTGTTGACATCACGCTTGCCACCCGTGATAAAGGCAGGTTGACCTTCATTTGGATAACCAGACTTGAGGTTGTTACGGATGTCATCTGAAAAGACAGCGACAGTATCGGTATGTTTCATCCAATCTTGGTCAGCAGCTCTAGTAGGCATGTTTTCATCACCAGCATAGGTTCTCCAACCTTCACCCAGCATGATGAGGTTTGGATTGAGGGCGCGTGCAGCCTTGTACGCTTCTTCGATGGAAGCGGCATCATGGTCTCCCATCATATCGAAGCGGAATCCATCTACTTTGTAGGTATCAACCAGATATTTGATAGAGTCAACTAGGAGCCGTTTGGTCATATGGTGGGTTGTTCCCAAGCGTCCACCACCAAAGCTAGTGCGAGGTGTCCCATCAGCATCCATAAAGTGGTAGTAGTTTGGTTCTAAATCTTCAAAGATATCGACTTTAGCTGTATGGTTATACACTACGTCTAGGATAGCTCCCATACCACGTTTGTGGATTTCATTGATGAGATTTTTAAACTCTGCGATTCGTTTTTCTGGATTCTTAGGATCGCTTGAGTACATACCAGTCAAGGAGAAGTAGTTTTGAGGGTCATATCCCCAGTTGTAGTTGCTGTTGCTTGAAGCATAGTCAGACAAGCGTTCATGGTTCTTCAATTCATTGACAAAGTAGTAAGACAAGACTGGAAGGAGCTGGATGTGGGTCACACCCAAGTCTTTGAGATAGTCTAGTTTTTCAATAAAGGCTTCAAAGGTACCAAATGGTTTGGTCAAGTCTTTTGCAATGGCAGGATCTGAAGTGAAGTCACGCACATGAGCTTCGTAGATAACGGCATCTTCACGAGTCTTGAAGTTGTGAATCTTACCATAAGTCAAGTCTTGAGGTCCTAGTTTAGCTGGATTTACAAAGGCGGCTTTAGCCACTTTATGGGCATCGTCAATCTTGGCATCGTCACTATTCCAAGCAGCGAGGGACTTAGCGTAAGGATCGAGTGCAAGAACAGTTTTACCCTGACGCTCGATTTGGTATTGATAATAGTATCCAGTGAAATCTGTGATTCCGAGTTTGTTTGTGCTATCTAGAGTTTGTTTCCAAGTACCTTTTTCCCCTTTTTCAAGAGCGACAGTTCCAACCACTTTTTCAGGGTTATTCTTGTCGTAGACAACGACAGAAACCTTGTCAGCACTTGGTGACCAAAGGGTTAAATCAACTTGTTTTCCTTCTTCTTTTAGGTCAGCTCCAAGTTTGCCATCATAACTGTAAGTCTCATCTTTCAGACGCCAGCTTGTTTTGGTAGTGAATTGGTCAGCGTTGTAGCTCACGGTATAAGGATGTTTTGTGTCCGAGAAATCTCCACTGTAGGTCACTTTCTTACCAGCTTCATCGATTGCAACATCGGTGATAGCTACTTTATTTCCTAGGTGATTAGTGATGTTGGAGTGTTTGAGGATATCCTCTTTTTTAGCACCGACAAGTGTTGAAAAACTACTCTCAATGCTAGAAGTGCCTACGTGTTGGGCTCCTGTCATACGGATATCATGGACATAGTATGGATTTGTGTAAATCGATTCATCATCGTCTTTTAGGAAAATTTGGCTATGATTTTTTAAATCTGTGAACTTATAATCTTCTTTACGGATTTTCACATCGTCTCCTTGTTTGTTTCTGTCTAGTAATAAAAATCCAAGGTCTTTAGCTGCATCTTTGAGTGGAATATCGATATAGCGACCATATTTGCCTGTAGCCGTAAAATCTGTTCCGTTAGGCCATTCACCACTACTTGGATTTTTCACATCTCCCCAGTACCAGAGAGATTTCTTGTCATAGTTGCCATCTGTACGGTAGTAGTTGACGCGAATAGTTCCTGCAGGTTGTGGCTCGTAAGAGAAAACCTTGTGTTCTTGGTCCAACCAAGCCTCATTCATATTTGGTGCCAGTTTTTCTATCGATTTATCGCCGGTTAGATTTTTCCCAGCTGTATTATTGATGAGGAAGCTAATTTTCTTGGCTTGTTCTCCCTTTAATTTGACATCTAGGTAGTAGCCATAGTCATCTTTTTTGGCATCCTTAAAGGACAAGGCTCCGTTAGGCCAGTTTTCAGATGGTTTTTCAACATCGTCCCAAGTCCATAGTCCTTGAGCATCCTTGTTTTCTTCAGGAAGCTTTTTGACATGGATACGGAAGTAGTTGTCTTCTATTGGTTCTTCTGCCTTAGTTTCAGTCGTTACTGGACTCGTAGAAGTAGTTGGTTCACTTGAACGATCTTGTCCGGTTTGTGGGGCTGAATCGGCGGGAGTTGCAGCAGGAGTAGTTGGCTCTGTTGCAGGTTTTTCTTCTGTTTTCTTTAGGGAAGCGTTTGCACTATCGGGTGAAGAAAAATCGCTTTCGTTCTTGCCAGCGATGTTTGTTGCATCAGTAAGAGGTTGAGTAAGGGAGGTCGTATTTCTGTTGCTGGGTTCGTTAGTGGTTGGTGTATTTTCGTTTGCTGAGATAGTTGGTGTAGCCATGGCAAGCAGAATAAGGCTTGCTCCAATAAGGACAGAACCAGTTCCATTTTTGAGGGAACGGATGCTGTAGACCATTTTTTTCTCAGTTTGAGATGGTATTTTTCTCATAATGATTCTCCAATCAATAAATTTCTATCATCAGTATAGCACTTAGTAAAATAAGATGCAAGCGTTTTCCTAAAATTAAAATAAAAGAAAAAATCGCAACAAATTTTGTTACGATTAAGCCAGTATTTCTTATAGGAAAAGATTTTGTCAAAAAATCGTTAATCCCCTTGAAAAATCTAGCTAAATAGGGTATAATATGAATAATCATTTGTCGTAGGTTTTGTCTGAAATATTGTCCAGACAAGGCTCACAGCAGTTAAATCTTCTGAAGAAGTCAGATTTAGCTGCTCTTTTTGTGCTTTTTTTCAGGATTTTGAGTGCTTGTAACAAAGACTTAAAGATTCTGAAAATTTATCAAGAGGACACGGTGATAGGGGTTTTTAAAACCATATGACGATTAGAAAAGCCTGATTGACAAGGCTTGGAACTTATTTACAAAGGAGAATCATCTTGGCAGGACATGACGTTCAATACGGGAAACATCGTACCCGTCGTAGTTTTTCAAGAATCAAAGAAGTTCTTGACTTACCAAATTTGATTGAAATTCAAACTGACTCATTCAAAGATTTCCTAGACCATGGTCTTAAGGAAGTATTTGAAGATGTATTGCCAATTTCAAACTTCACAGACACAATGGAGTTGGAATTTGTTGGATATGAAATCAAGGAACCAAAATACACGCTAGAAGAAGCTCGTATCCACGATGCTAGCTACTCAGCACCAATTTTTGTAACCTTCCGCTTGATCAATAAAGAAACAGGCGAAATCAAAACCCAAGAAGTTTTCTTTGGTGATTTCCCAATCATGACTGAAATGGGTACTTTCATCATCAATGGTGGTGAACGTATCATCGTATCTCAGTTGGTCCGCTCACCAGGTGTTTACTTTAACGATAAAGTTGATAAAAACGGTAAAGTGGGGTACGGGTCAACTGTTATCCCTAACCGTGGAGCTTGGTTGGAACTTGAAAGCGACTCAAAAGATATTGCCTACACTCGTATCGACCGTACTCGTAAGATTCCATTTACAACATTGGTTCGTGCGCTTGGTTTCTCAGGTGATGATGAAATCTTTGATATCTTTGGTGATAGCGAATTGGTTCGCAACACTGTTGAAAAAGATATCCACAAGAATCCAATGGACTCTCGTACCGACGAAGCTTTGAAAGAAATTTACGAACGCCTTCGTCCAGGTGAGCCTAAGACTGCTGAAAGCTCACGTAGCTTGCTTGTAGCTCGTTTCTTTGACCCACGTCGTTATGACTTGGCAGCTGTCGGTCGTTACAAAATCAATAAAAAACTCAATGTTAAAACACGTTTGCTTAACCAAACTATTGCTGAGCCATTGGTAGACCCTGAAACAGGCGAAATCTTGGTAGAAGCTGGAACAGTCATGACTCGTAGCGTGATTGAAAGTATTGAAAGCTATTTGGATGGCGACTTGAACAAGATTGTCTACATTCCAAATGATGCAGCCGTTGTGACTGAGCCAGTTGTTCTTCAAAAATTCAAGGTTGTTGCTCCAACTGATCCAGACCGTGTTGTAACTATTATTGGTAATGCTAATCCAGATGACAAGGTTCGTATCGTCACTCCTGCAGATATTCTTGCCGAGATGAGCTACTTCCTCAACTTGGCTGAAGGGCTTGGCCGTGTAGATGACATCGACCACCTTGGAAACCGTCGTATCCGTGCGGTTGGTGAATTGCTTGCTAACCAAGTACGTCTTGGACTTTCTCGTATGGAACGTAATGTCCGTGAACGGATGTCTGTTCAAGACAACGAAGTCTTGACACCGCAACAAATTATCAATATCCGTCCTGTAACAGCTGCGGTTAAAGAATTCTTTGGTTCATCACAGTTGTCACAGTTCATGGACCAACACAACCCACTTTCTGAGTTGTCTCACAAACGCCGTTTGTCAGCCTTGGGGCCTGGTGGTTTGACACGTGACCGTGCTGGATATGAAGTACGTGACGTGCACTACACTCACTACGGTCGTATGTGTCCAATCGAGACACCTGAAGGACCTAATATCGGTTTGATCAATAACTTGTCATCTTACGGACACTTGAACAAATATGGTTTTGTTCAAACACCATACCGTAAAGTTGACCGTGAAACAGGTGTTGTTACGAACGAAATCGTTTGGTTGACAGCCGATGAAGAAGATGAATTTACTGTAGCACAGGCTAATTCTCGTCTGAATGAAGATGGAACATTTGCTGAGAAAGTTGTCATGGGTCGTCACCAAGGGGTCAACCAAGAGTATCCAGCTAATGTTGTTGACTACATGGACGTATCACCAAAACAGGTAGTTGCCGTTGCGACAGCATGTATTCCTTTCTTGGAAAACGATGACTCCAACCGTGCCCTCATGGGAGCCAACATGCAACGTCAGGCTGTACCATTGATTAATCCTAAAGCACCTTACGTTGGTACTGGTATGGAATACCAAGCAGCCCACGATTCAGGAGCTGCTGTGATTGCTCAGTATGACGGTAAAGTTACCTATGCAGATGCTGACAAGGTAGAAGTTCGTCGTGAAGATGGTTCATTGGACGTTTACCACATCCAAAAATTCCGTCGTTCAAACTCAGGTACTGCTTACAACCAACGCACTCTCGTAAAAGTTGGCGATGTCGTTGAAAAAGGCGATTTCATCGCTGACGGCCCTTCTATGGAAAATGGAGAAATGGCGCTTGGACAAAACCCAATCGTTGCCTACATGACTTGGGAAGGTTACAACTTCGAGGATGCCGTTATCATGAGCGAACGCTTGGTGAAAGATGATGTCTACACATCTGTCCACCTTGAAGAATACGAATCAGAAACGCGCGATACAAAGCTTGGGCCTGAAGAAATTACTCGCGAAATTCCAAATGTTGGGGAAGACGCTCTTAAAGACCTTGACGAAATGGGTATTATCCGTATCGGTGCTGAGGTTAAAGAAGGTGATATCCTTGTAGGTAAAGTAACACCTAAGGGTGAGAAAGACCTTTCAGCTGAAGAACGTCTCTTGCACGCTATCTTCGGAGATAAATCTCGTGAAGTGCGTGATACTTCTCTTCGTGTACCACACGGTGCTGATGGTGTCGTTCGTGATGTTAAGATCTTTACACGTGCAAATGGAGATGAATTGCAATCAGGTGTTAATATGCTGGTTCGCGTCTACATCGCTCAAAAACGTAAGATCAAGGTTGGAGATAAGATGGCCGGACGTCACGGAAATAAAGGGGTTGTCTCTCGTATCGTTCCTGTAGAAGACATGCCTTATCTTCCAGACGGAACTCCAGTCGATATCATGTTGAACCCACTTGGGGTGCCATCACGTATGAATATCGGTCAGGTTATGGAGCTTCACCTTGGTATGGCTGCTCGTACTCTTGGTATTCACATCGCAACACCAGTCTTTGACGGAGCAAGTTCAGAAGACCTTTGGTCAACTGTTAAAGAAGCAGGTATGGATAGCGATGCCAAAACGATCCTTTACGATGGACGTACTGGTGAACCATTTGATAACCGTGTTTCTGTCGGAGTCATGTACATGATCAAACTCCACCACATGGTTGATGATAAATTGCACGCGCGTTCAGTCGGACCTTACTCAACCGTTACCCAACAACCACTCGGAGGTAAAGCTCAGTTTGGTGGACAACGTTTCGGTGAGATGGAGGTTTGGGCTCTTGAAGCCTACGGTGCCTCAAATGTCCTCCAAGAAATCTTGACTTACAAGTCTGACGATATCAACGGACGTTTGAAAGCTTATGAAGCCATTACAAAAGGAAAACCAATTCCAAAACCAGGTGTTCCAGAATCCTTCCGAGTTCTTGTCAAAGAATTGCAATCTCTTGGTCTTGACATGCGTGTCCTAGACGAAGATGACCAAGAAGTGGAACTTCGCGACTTGGATGAAGGAATGGACGAAGATGTCATCCACGTAGATGACCTTGAAAAAGCCCGCGAAAAAGCAGCACAAGAGGCTAAAGCAGCCTTTGAAGCTGAAGAAGCTGAGAAAGCAACAAAAGCGGAAGCAACAGAAGAAGCTGCTGAATAAGAATAAGCAGTTCACTTAGAATAGAAAGGGAAGAAATAGTGGTTGATGTAAATCGTTTTAAAAGTATGCAAATCACCCTAGCTTCTCCAAGCAAAGTCCGTTCATGGTCTTATGGAGAAGTCAAAAAACCTGAAACAATCAATTACCGTACTTTGAAACCAGAACGTGAAGGACTCTTTGATGAAGTTATCTTTGGTCCTACAAAAGACTGGGAATGTGCTTGTGGTAAGTACAAACGCATTCGTTATAGAGGGATTGTTTGTGACCGTTGTGGGGTTGAAGTAACGCGTACAAAAGTTCGTCGTGAGCGTATGGGGCACATCGAGTTGAAAGCTCCTGTATCTCACATCTGGTACTTCAAGGGGATTCCAAGCCGTATGGGCTTGACCCTTGATATGAGCCCTCGTGCCCTCGAGGAAGTTATCTACTTTGCGGCTTATGTGGTGATTGATCCTAAGGATACACCACTTGAGCACAAGTCTATCATGACAGAGCGCGAATACCGTGAGCGCTTGCGTGAGTATGGTTATGGATCATTCGTTGCCAAGATGGGTGCCGAAGCTATCCAAGACCTTTTGAAACAAGTAGATCTTGAAAAAGAAATTGCTGAACTCAAAGAAGAGTTAAAAACAGCTACTGGACAAAAACGTGTTAAAGCCATCCGTCGTTTGGATGTTTTGGATGCCTTTTACAAATCTGGAAACAAACCGGAATGGATGATTCTCAACATCCTTCCAGTTATTCCACCAGATCTTCGTCCAATGTTGCAGTTGGATGGTGGCCGTTTTGCCTCATCTGACTTGAACGACCTTTACCGCCGTGTTATCAACCGTAACAACCGTTTGGCTCGCTTGCTTGAGTTGAATGCACCAGGTATCATCGTTCAAAATGAGAAGCGTATGCTTCAAGAAGCGGTTGACGCTTTGATTGACAATGGTCGTCGTGGTCGTCCAATCACAGGACCAGGTAGCCGTCCACTTAAATCATTGAGTCACATGCTTAAAGGTAAACAAGGACGCTTCCGTCAAAACTTGCTCGGTAAACGTGTTGACTTCTCAGGACGTTCCGTTATCGCCGTTGGTCCAACTCTTAAGATGTACCAATGTGGTGTGCCACGTGAAATGGCGATCGAGCTCTTTAAACCATTCGTGATGCGTGAAATCGTTGCCCGTGATATCGTGCAAAACGTCAAAGCAGCTAAACGCTTGGTGGAACGTGGAGATGAGCGTATCTGGGATATCCTTGAAGAAGTGATTAAAGAACACCCAGTACTTTTGAACCGCGCACCGACCCTTCACCGTTTGGGTATCCAAGCCTTCGAGCCAGTCTTGATTGATGGTAAGGCTCTTCGCTTGCACCCACTTGTCTGTGAAGCCTACAATGCCGACTTTGACGGGGACCAAATGGCCATCCACGTACCGCTTTCAGAAGAAGCCCAAGCAGAAGCTCGTATCCTCATGCTAGCTGCTGAGCACATCTTGAATCCGAAAGATGGTAAACCAGTTGTTACTCCATCTCAGGACATGGTTTTGGGTAACTACTACTTGACTATGGAAGAAGCTGGTCGTGAAGGTGAAGGAATGGTCTTCAAAGACCGTGACGAAGCGGTTATGGCTTACCGTAATGGTTATGTTCACCTTCACTCACGTGTTGGTATCGCAACAGATAGCCTCAACAAACCATGGACAGAAGAGCAAAAACACAAGGTCTTGCTTACAACAGTTGGTAAAATTCTCTTCAACGACATCATGCCAGAGGGTCTACCATACTTGCAAGAACCAAACAATGCCAACTTGACAGAAGGCGTTCCAGCTAAATACTTCTTGCCACTTGGTGGAGATATCAAGGAAGCTATCAGCAATCTTGAACTTAACCCTCCATTCAAGAAGAAAAATCTTGGAAATATCATCGCTGAAATCTTCAAACGTTTCCGTACGACAGAAACTTCTGCCCTACTTGACCGTATGAAGAACCTCGGTTACCACCACTCAACTCTTGCAGGATTGACAGTGGGGATTGCCGATATCCCAGTCGTTGATGACAAAGCTGAAATCATTGAAGAATCACACAAACGTGTAGAACAAATCACCAAACAATTCCGTCGCGGTATGATCACAGACGACGAGCGTTACAATGCCGTTACAGCTGAATGGCGTGCTGCCCGTGAAAAACTTGAGAAACGCTTGATTGCCAACCAAGATCCTAAGAACCCAATCGTTATGATGATGGACTCTGGAGCCCGTGGTAATATCTCAAACTTCTCACAGCTTGCCGGTATGCGTGGTCTGATGGCTGCTCCTAACGGACGTATCATGGAATTGCCAATCCTTTCAAACTTCCGCGAAGGTCTGTCAGTACTCGAAATGTTCTTCTCAACTCACGGTGCGCGTAAAGGTATGACCGATACGGCCCTTAAGACAGCTGACTCAGGTTATTTGACTCGTCGTTTGGTTGACGTTGCCCAAGATGTTATCATCCGTGAGGACGACTGTGGAACTGACCGTGGTCTCTTGATCCGCTCTATTGCAGAAGGAAAGGAGATGATCGAGTCTCTCGAAGAGCGTCTCAATGGTCGTTACACTAAGAAAACTGTTAAACATCCAGAAACTGGTGCAGTGATTATCGGTCCAAATGAATTGATTACAGAAGACAAGGCGCGTGAAATTGTGAATGCTGGTGTGGAAGAAGTGACTATCCGCTCTGTATTTACATGTAACACTCGTCATGGTGTCTGCCGTCACTGTTATGGTATCAACTTGGCGACTGGTGATGCGGTTGAAGTTGGTGAAGCAGTCGGTACAATCGCTGCCCAATCTATCGGGGAACCTGGTACACAGCTTACAATGCGTACCTTCCACACGGGTGGGGTTGCCTCAAATACCGATATCACTCAGGGTCTTCCTCGTGTCCAAGAAATCTTTGAAGCCCGCAATCCTAAAGGGGAAGCGGTTATCACAGAGGTTAAAGGACAAGTTACCGCTATCGAAGAAGATGCCTCAACTCGTACTAAGAAAGTCTTTGTTAAGGGTGAAACTGGCGAAGGTGAATATGTTGTTCCATTTACAGCTCGTATGCGTGTTGAAGTTGGAGACCAAGTAGCGCGTGGTGCTGCTCTGACAGAAGGCTCTATCCAACCAAAACGTCTCCTTGCAGTTCGTGATGTCTTGTCAGTTGAAACTTACCTTCTCGGTGAAGTACAAAAAGTTTACCGTAGCCAAGGGGTAGAAATCGGTGACAAACACATCGAGGTAATGGTTCGTCAAATGATCCGTAAAGTCCGTGTCATGGATCCAGGAGATACAGACCTTCTCATGGGTACCCTTATGGATATCAATGACTTTACAGATGCTAACAAAGATGTCCTTATCGCAGGTGGAGTTCCAGCGACAGGTCGCCCAGTTCTTATGGGAATTACCAAAGCCTCACTTGAAACCAACAGTTTCTTGTCAGCGGCTTCCTTCCAGGAAACAACTCGTGTCCTTACTGACGCGGCTATCCGTGGTAAGAAAGACCATCTCCTTGGACTTAAAGAAAATGTTATCATCGGTAAGATCATCCCAGCAGGTACTGGTATGGCCCGTTACCGTAACCTTGAACCACAAGCTATCAACGAAGAAGAATACCTTAATCCTCCAGTAGAGGAAGAAGGAAATGAAGAAACAGCAGAAGTAGTTGTGGATGCTGCCGTTGAAACTGTGGAAGAAACAGTAGAATAAAAGAGAATGAGAGAGCCCTCGGGCTCTCTCATTTTTCTGAAAACTTTCTCCGTTTTTCCATGAAATGTGGTAAAATAATACTCAATGAAAATCAAAGAGCAAACTAGGAAACTAGCCGTAGGTTGCTCAAAGCACTGCTTTGAGGTTGTAGATAGAACTGACGAAGTCAGCTCAAAACACTGTTTTGAGGTTGTGGATAGAACTGACGAAGTCAGTAACCATACCTACGGTAAGGCGACGTTGACGTGGTTTGAAGAGATTTTCGAAGAGTATAAAAGAAAGAAGCTGACAAAGGAGACAGGTATGGAACAAACATTTTTTATCATTAAACCAGACGGTGTAAAAAGAGGATTAGTGGGTGAGGTGTTGAAACGCATCGAACAACGTGGATTTACAATCGAAAAATTGGAGTTGCGTACAAAGGTTTCAGAAGGGTTAATTGATCAGCACTATCAGGACTTGGTTGGTCAAAGTTTTTACCCACCGATTCGTGAATTTATGACTTCAGGACCGGTTCTTGTAGGTATCATTTCTGGTCCCAAAGTAATTGAAACTTGGCGGACTATGATGGGTGCAACTCGTCCAGAAGAAGCTTTACCAGGAACTATTCGAGGTGATTTTGCAAAAGCTGCTGGAGAAAATGAGGTTATCCAAAATGTTGTGCATGGTTCAGATTCAGAAGAGTCAGCTAAGCGAGAAATTGCTCTTTGGTTTGAAGAGAAATAGTAAAAGTTTGATGTAAGGGATACTTGCGTCAAACTTTTTTGCATTTTAGAGTAGAAAACTGACAGTTGAGAAATATTCTAGCAATGGTGAGGCTTTCTAGCATATAATAAGAGCAAGTATGGAGGAAGAATGATGGAAAAAATGAAAAAGCAAATTCGAGTTTTGTTATTGCTGACAGTTTTTGGTCTTAGCAGCTGTTCTTGTTTAAGTTTATCTACTTGGGCCTTGATGTTAAATCAAAACTGCTTCTATTATTTAGTTGGCATGTTGCTTCTTGCCAGTATTGGTGCAGGGCTAAACTATTATAGAGGGCAGGGAAATCAACATTATTCAGTTTTTAAGGAAGATAAGCAACAATTCTTGTATAGTCTCTTGCTCTTAGTAAATATTTTGGGTTTAGCTTTAATTGTCATAGAACATATCCTTGCAGGAAATACATCCGTAGAAGGATTTGTGGAAGCCTTTCTACCGAGTTTCTTTTTCTTATTTGGGATTGATTTGTTAGTTTTTCTGCCGATTCAGAAGTATGTAAATGGAGTGAAAAAGTTTTTGGGAAAGAAGGAAATCTGTTTTATTAGTGGACTAGCTATTCTAATCTTTCTCAGAAATCCTTGGATGCTATTGTCCATGACCTTTTATATTGCCTTGGGGATGCTATTTCTAGGACTGTTGGTGCCAAAAGTCATTCGCTGGGAAGTTTCATTTTACAGTCATTTGATGAGAGATATCTTGTTAGTTGTCTTCTTACTGTTTCTATTTTAAGAACAAAAAAAGAGATAGTTCTAGTTTTACAATTTATAATATGGAATTCATAGATAATACCTAGACAAAGGACAACTTTTTGGTATAATAGAAACATGTACACTAAAAACGAAGAAGAGTTACAGTCCTTAGGTGAACGTTTGGGCTATTTATTAGAAAAGAATGATGTCTTAATTTTAACTGGTGAACTTGGAGCAGGCAAAACGACATTTACAAAAGGTCTTGCTAAAGGATTACATATTTCTCAGATGATTAAGAGTCCAACCTACACTATCGTAAGAGAGTATGAAGGTCGTCTTCCACTTTACCACCTAGATGTTTATCGTATAGAGGGGGATGCTGATTCTATTGATTTAGATGAGTTTCTCTTTGGTGGTGGGGTAACTGTCATCGAGTGGGGGCATCTTTTAGGTGATGCCTTGCCAGATACTTATTTAGAATTGGAAATTCTAAAAGAAGAAGAGGGTCGCAGACTGAATTTTCAAGCAAAAGGTTTGCGTGCAGAAAAGCTTTTAGAGGAGCTTCAACATGGAGTATGAGTTGCTCATTAGGGAAGCAGAAGTTGAAGATGCGGCTGAATTAGTATCATTTTTAAATCGTGTCAGTGTAGAAACAGATTTTACCAGTCTGGACAGGAATGGCATTTTGATGACAGATACTGAGATGGAGTTGTTTTTGGATAAACAGGCTCACTCTGAAAATCAAATCACTTTACTGGCCTTGCTGAATGATGAAATTGCTGGTCTTGTGAATATCACAGCTGATCAACGCAAGAGAGTTCGTCATATTGGAGATCTCTTTATTGTGATTGGTCAGAAGTATTGGAATAATGGACTGGGGAGTTTGTTACTTGAAGAAGTCGTAGAATGGGCACAGGCTAGTGGCATTCTTCGTCGACTTCAACTAACTGTCCAAACTCGCAATCAGGGTGCAGTTCATTTATATCAACAGCATGGCTTTGTAATTGAAGGTAGACAAGAGCGCGGTGCGTACATAGAAGAAGGGAAATTTATAGATGTTTACCTGATGGGTAGACTGATAGATTGATAGAAATATGGTTAAAAAAATTATTGGAATGGTGCTAGCTTTTCTAGCTGTGACAGTTTTAGGTGTGGGTGTTTTTGCTTATACTATTTATCAGCAAGGTACAGAAACCTTATCAAAAACCTATAAAAAGATTGGGGAAGAAACCAATGTTATTGAGGCTACTGAACCCTTAACGATCCTTTTAATGGGGGTTGATACTGGAAACGAAGAACGAACGGACCCTTGGGAGGGAAATAGTGATTCCATGATTCTTTTGACAGTTAATCCGCACACGAAAAAGACCATGATGTTGAGTTTGGAACGTGATATCCTGACTAAAATTCAGCATAAAGATGGTAGTATTGAAGAAGCGAAACTGAATGCCGCCTATGCGGGTGGAGGTGCAGAATTAGCTATCTCAACCATTCAGAAGATGATGAACATCCATATTGACCGCTATATTATGGTCAATATGCACGGATTACAACAATTAGTCGATGCAGTGGGTGGTATAACTGTCAATAACACGCTAGGTTTCCCGATTTCTATTAGTGACCAAGAGGAATTTAATACTATTTCTATTGGTGTTGGGCAACAAACTCTAAATGGAGATGAAGCTCTTGTTTATTCTCGCATGCGCTACCAGGATCCAGAAGGGGACTACGGACGTCAGAAGCGTCAGCGTGAAGTCATTCAAAAGGTTGTTGAAAAAGTTCTTAGCTTGAATAGTGTTAGTCACTATCAATCTATCCTAAAAGCCTTAAGTACCAATATGCAGACTAATATTGATCTATCTGCGAAAAGTATTCCAAGCTTGTTAGGTTACCAGGACTCGTTTAAAACGATTGAAACTCAACAATTACGAGGAGAAGACGCCGAATTGCAAGGGACATCTTATCAAATCGTAACTGCTAACCATTTGTTAGAGATCCAGAATCTTTTGAGAACTTCACTTGATAAACCGAAGGTGACAGAGTTAGAGACAAATGCAGTCTTATATGAAAATGTTCTCGGAAATCAAAATGGTATCGGTTTGGGAACAGGTACGATTAGTAGTACAAGAAATCAAGAAGATGTAGAATAATCTAATTTATAGTTGAAATCGTGGGAAATTTCCTGCGATTTTTTCAAAAAAATACGAATAGATAGGTAGGAGGAAACATGAAAGCAGAAATCATTGCTGTTGGAACAGAGATTTTGACAGGACAGATTGTCAATACCAATGCTCAGTTTTTGTCGGAAAAACTAGCAGAGATTGGGGTAGATGTATATTTTCAGACGGCTGTAGGAGACAATGAAGCTCGTCTCTTGTCTTTGCTCGAAATTGCCAGTCAACGTAGTAGTCTAGTGATTTTGACAGGTGGTTTAGGGCCAACTGAGGACGATTTGACCAAACAAACTCTGGCTAAATTTTTAGGGAAAGAATTAGTCTTTGATCCTCAGGCGCAGGAGAAGTTGGATGTCTTTTTTGCCCAGAGACCAGACTATGCCCGAACACCGAATAACGAAAGACAAGCCCAACTTGTAGATGGAGCGACTCCACTGCCAAACGAAACAGGACTGGCTGTGGGAGGAATATTGGAAGTCGATGGAGTGACCTACGTTGTCCTTCCAGGTCCACCAAGTGAATTAAAACCCATGGTCTTAAACCAACTTCTACCCAAGTTGATGACAGGGAGTAAGCTATATTCCCGAGTTCTTCGTTTCTTTGGGATTGGCGAAAGTCAGTTGGTTACGATTTTGTCTGATTTGATTGATAATCAAACCGATCCGACCTTGGCCCCTTATGCTAAGACAGGAGAAGTCACTCTGCGTCTGTCAACAAAAGCTAGCAGCCAAGAAGAGGCGAATCAAGCGCTGGATATCTTGGAAAATCAAATCTTGGATCGTCAGACCTTCGAAGGCCTTTCTTTACGAGACCTTTGTTATGGTTATGGGGAAGAAACTAGTTTAGCCAGCATTGTGGTAGAAAAGCTGAAAAAGCAAGGGAAAACCATCACTGCAGCCGAGAGTTTGACGGCAGGGCTTTTCCAAGCCAATGTAGCGGATTTTTCAGGAGCTTCAAGTATATTTAAGGGTGGTTTTGTGACCTATAGCTTGGAGGAAAAATCAAAAATGTTGGATATTCCTGTCAAGGATTTGGAAGAACAGGGTGTGGTGTCTGAATTTACAGCTCAGAAGATGGCTGAGCAGGCACGAAGCAAGACCCAGTCGGATTTTGGAATTAGTTTGACTGGAGTAGCAGGACCAGATAGCCTAGAAGGACATCCAGCTGGGACAGTCTTTATAGGATTGGCTCAAAAGCATGGAACTGAGGTCATCAAGGTCAATATTGGAGGCAGAAGTCGAGCAGATGTACGTCACATTGCGGTTATGCATGCCTTTAACCTAGTTCGCAAAGCTTTATTAAGTGACTAACTTTTGATATAATAGTAGATAGGTCTAAGGACCATTAGAATGTAGGAGAATAGAATGGCGAAAAAACCAAAAAAATTAGATGAAATTTCAAAAAAATTCGGGGCTGAACGTGAAAAAGCCTTGAATGACGCTCTTAAATTGATTGAGAAAGACTTTGGTAAGGGTTCAATCATGCGTTTGGGTGAACGGGCAGAGCAAAAGGTGCAAGTGATGAGCTCCGGTTCCTTGGCTCTTGATATTGCCCTTGGTTCAGGTGGTTATCCTAAGGGACGTATCATCGAAATCTATGGACCAGAGTCATCTGGTAAGACAACGGTTGCCCTTCATGCAGTTGCGCAAGCGCAAAAAGAAGGCGGTATTGCTGCATTTATCGATGCGGAACATGCCCTTGATCCAGCTTATGCTGCGGCCCTTGGTGTCAATATTGACGAATTGCTCTTGTCGCAACCAGACTCGGGAGAACAAGGTCTTGAGATTGCAGGAAAATTGATTGACTCAGGTGCTGTAGATCTTGTCGTGGTCGACTCAGTTGCTGCCCTTGTCCCTCGTGCGGAGATTGATGGAGATATCGGAGATAGCCACGTTGGTTTGCAGGCTCGTATGATGAGCCAGGCTATGCGTAAACTTGGTGCTTCTATCAATAAAACCAAAACAATTGCTATCTTTATCAACCAATTGCGTGAAAAAGTTGGGGTCATGTTTGGAAATCCTGAAACAACTCCAGGTGGACGTGCTCTGAAATTCTACGCTTCAGTACGTTTGGATGTTCGTGGAAGTACACAAATCAAGGGAACTGGTGACCAAAAAGATACCAATGTCGGTAAAGAAACCAAGATCAAGGTCGTGAAAAACAAGGTGGCTCCACCATTTAAGGAAGCCTTCGTTGAAATCATGTACGGAGAAGGGATTTCTAAGACTGGTGAACTCTTAAAAATCGCAAGCGATTTGGATATCATCAAAAAAGCAGGAGCTTGGTACTCTTACAAGGATGAGAAAATTGGGCAAGGTTCTGAAAATGCTAAGAAATACTTGGCAGATCACCCAGAAATCTTTGATGAGATTGACCATCAAGTCCGTGTTCAATTTGGTTTGGTTGATGGAGAAGAAGCTTCTGTAGAAGGTGTTGAAACTAAAAAAGATGAAGCAGTTCAAGCAGATTCTGTGAATGAAGAAGTTACACTTGACCTAGGTGATGAACTTGAAATCGAAATTGAAGAATAAGCTGTCAAAGTAGTGGAGGAATCCACTGCTTTTTCGATTCTTTGTTCAATATTTCAGATTGCCTATAGTTTGCTGTTTCTTGTCGCTCCTCTAGAAAGCTGATATAATAGCCTTATGAATAAAAAACGAACAGTGGACCTGATACATGGTCCGATTCTTCCCTCGCTCTTAAGCTTCGCCTTCCCAATCCTGCTGTCCAATATTTTTCAACAGCTCTATAATACTGCTGATGTCTTAATCGTTGGGCGTTTTCTTGGTCAAGAATCCTTGGCTGCAGTAGGAGCGACGACAGCGATTTTTGACCTTATTGTAGGATTTACTCTTGGTGTTGGCAATGGCATGGGAATTGTCATTGCCCGTTATTATGGAGCTCGGAATTTCACTAAAATCAAGGAGGCAGTAGCAGCCACCTGGATTTTAGGTGCTCTTTTGAGTGTTGTAGTTATGCTGCTGGGATTTCTTGGTTTGTATCCTCTCTTGCAATACCTAGATACTCCTGCAGAAATTCTTCCCCAGTCCTATCAATATATTTCTATGATTGTGACCTGTGTCGGTGTCAGCTTTGCCTATAATCTCTTTGCAGGTTTGTTGCGGTCCATTGGGGACAGTCTGGCAGCGCTTGGATTTCTGATTTTCTCTGCTCTGGTTAATGTGGTTCTGGATCTCTATTTCATTACGCAATTGCATCTGGGAGTTCAATCTGCAGGCCTTGCTACCATCATTTCGCAAGGCTTATCAGCGGTTCTCTGCTTTTATTATATCCGTAAGAGTGTGCCAGAACTTTTGCCTCAACTCAAGCATTTCAAATGGAACAAGACTTTGTACGCTGATCTCTTGGAGCAAGGTTTAGCTATGGGTTTGATGAGTTCAATTGTATCGATCGGCAGTGTGATTTTACAGTCTTCTGTTAATACCTTTGGTGCAGTGATTATTAGTGCCCAGACGGCAGCTCGACGCATTATGGCTTTCGCCCTTCTTCCGATGACCGCTATTTCTGCTTCGATGACGACCTTTACTTCTCAGAATTTAGGCGCTAAGAGCCCAGACCGCATTGTTCAAGGACTTCGAATCGGCAGTCGTCTAAGTATATCCTGGGCAGTTTTTGTTTGTATCTTCCTCTTTTTTGCCAGTCCAACCTTGGTTTCCTTCTTGGCTAGTTCGACAAATGGTTACTTGATAGAAAATGGAAGTCTGTACTTGCAAATCAGTTCAGCCTTTTATCCTATTTTGAGTCTCTTGTTGATTTATCGCAATTGTTTGCAGGGTTTGGGGCAAAAAATCCTTCCTCTGGTTTCTAGCTTTATCGAACTAATCGGGAAAATCGCTTTTGTGGTTTTGATTATCCCTTGGGCAGGATATAAGGGAGTTATCCTTTGCGAACCCTTAATCTGGGTTGCCATGACCATTCAACTGTATTTCTCACTGTTTCGTCACCCCTTGATAAAAGAAGGCAAGGAAATTTTAGCAACTAAAGTGCTATCCTAGTTGTATTTACTGAATAAAATCCATTTCCTCTAGTGAAAATCGAAAAAACTTGTGTTATAATAAGAAAGATTAAAATGTGAAAAAAGGAGATTCCTAATGGGACGTAAATGGGCCAATATCGTAGCCAAGAAAACGGCTAAAGATGGAGCTAACTCTAAAGTATATGCAAAATTTGGTGTAGAAATCTATGTAGCAGCTAAAAAAGGTGATCCAGATCCAGAATCAAACTCAGCCTTGAAATTCGTTATCGACCGTGCTAAACAAGCCCAAGTGCCAAAACACGTTATCGATAAAGCTTTGGACAAGGCTAAAGGAAACACAGACGAAACCTTTACAGAAGGACGTTACGAAGGTTTTGGACCAAATGGTTCTATGCTGATTGTTGATACTTTGACTTCAAATGTCAACCGTACAGCGGCTAATGTCCGTGCAGCCTTTGGTAAAAATGGCGGAAACATGGGCGCTTCAGGTTCAGTTTCATACCTCTTTGACAACAAGGGAGTTATCGTATTTGCAGGTGAAGATGCGGACGCGGTCTTTGAGCAATTGCTAGAAGCAGATGTGGATGTGGATGATGTAGAAGCAGAAGAAGGTGCAATCACAGTTTACACAGCTCCAACTGACCTTCATAAGGCTATCGTTGCCCTTCGTGAGTCAGGTATCGAAGAGTTCCAAGTGACTGAATTGGAAATGATTCCTCAGTCAGAAGTAGAATTGTCAGGCGATGACCTTGAAACCTTTGAAAAACTTTACAGCGTTCTTGAAGACGACGAAGACGTACAAAAGATTTATACGAACGTAGATGGATTCTAATAGAAAAACGAACAGTTTTACTAGCTGTTCGTTTTTTTGATATTTGAACTTAGAATCTGGTTTCAGAATCGTTTTGTTGATTGCTTTTTCTAGACCTAGACCGACTGATGTTTTTGGACGAGCAAGAGCTCTCCATTGTCCTGTTTTGCAAAAGTTAAGGTAACAGTCTTGACCTTGTCTCCAATGGAGATATAGGTGATTTTTTTCGTATCGTAACCCCCAAGAGTGAAGTCAAACTCGGAATCTGGCTTTCCGTGTTTGTTGATAATATCCTCGTAGTTGGTACCACCTTTTCCTTTGTTGTCAAGGTTACCTTCGATTAAGGCGTCGAACTGTTCTTGGGTCCAGGTGAAGGTATCGTCTGTCAAGCCGCTTTCTTCTTCGCGTTCCATTGAGGCACTCGTATCCATGTAGGAACGGTTAAACTCCTTGGCATACTCTTTGTAGACATCAGCGTATAGTACCTGAGTCGTAAAGAAAAGTACAACAGAGGCAACTGTCAGGGATGTTCCGATAATAGCCATTGTTTTCCGTTTTTTGATGTTGATGATAAGGCCGATAATCCCCAAGATAAATGCGACGATGCCGATGAACAACGATAGATAGTTAATAAACGGGATCCAGGATCCTAAAAGTGCGATGGCTCCAAAAATGGTTGCTAAGATTCCTAAAACTCTTTGTTCTTCTGGTTTCATTTGAAAGTTTTCTCCCTTCATTGAGTGAATGAATTTCTATCCACAGTGGTTAGTGCTTATTATATAAAAAGATATTGCCTAATGTCAATTTAAACTAAAATAGTTCTCATGAAAACTTTTTCTTGACATCTCTTTTCAAAGTGGTAAAATAGTTCTCATGAAAACTTATTTAGTTCTCAGGAGAACCAAATGCAATGGTTAGAAAGGAGTTAGTATGGACAAACCGATGTTAGTTTTTAAGCGTTTTGGTCACCAGATTCATTTGATGGTGCAAAAGGAAGCCAAACGTTGTGGTATTGAATTTATGGGTGGACCACAAGGTCAGGTTCTGCGTTTTTTAGATCAGTGTGAACAAAAAGAGAAACTGGTCTTGATTAAAGATATCGAGCAGGAACTAAATATTACCAAGTCTGTGGCGAGTAACTTGGTCAAGCGTATGGTGCAAAATGGTTTGGTGGAATTGGAGGCGAGTCCTGTCGATAAGCGGGCCAAGTTTGTTCGTTTGACGGACAAATCGCGTTCTCAGATGCAAGAAGTTAAGGCCTTCTTTGAACGCATTGACAACCAGTTGATGGCAGACATTGATGAAGATGAATTACTGATTTTTGAGAAAGTCCTCAATCAACTACAGGAAAATATCAAGAGAATAGGAGGAGAGAATGAAGAAATTAGCTAAATGAATTAGTAGAAAAGAATGGGGGATGATTTTACTAGCCATTCTCTTTACATGCTTTTCGGTCTATCTAGAGTTGGAAGTTCCGACCTATATCTCGAAAATCACGGATTTGCTGGGGACTCAAGGAACTAGTTTAGATGAGTTATGGCAACCAGCAGGTATGATGGTCGGAATGTCTTTTTTTGCCTTCTTGTCCGCAGTCGCAGTTGGATTTTTTGCATCCAGAGTGGCGGCTTCCTATACTAGTAGGCTGAGAAGTGATATTTTTAACCGAGTTTTGGATTACTCGCAGACAGAGATTAAGAAATTCTCTATTCCAAGTCTCCTAACTCGTACCACTAATGATATTACTCAAGTTCAGATGTTGATCACCATGGGCTTGCAAGTGGTTACGCGTGGTCCGATTATGGCTATCTGGGCTATAGGGAAGATTTTAGGCCATTCAGAATACTGGCTCTGGGCTGTTCTTGTGGCAGTGATTGTCAATGTTTTGATGACAACAGTTTTGATGACGCTAGCCTTTCCAAAACAGTCCTTGATTCAAAGTCTGACTGATAAACTGAATAGTATCACTCGGGAGAGTCTAACAGGTATTCGCGTTGTTCGTGCCTACAATGCTGAAAAGTACCAAGATGAAAAATTTGCAGCAGCAAATGATGAATTGACCCGTTTGAATTTGTTTGTCAACCGTCTCATGGCCATTTTGAATCCCATCATGATGGGGATTTCAAGTGGTTTGAGTGTGGCGATTTATTGGATTGGGGCCTATGTGATCAACGATGCTGCTCCTACAGCTCGTCTGCCTCTCTTTAGTGATATGGTTGTTTTCATGTCTTATGCCATGCAGGTTGTCATGGGATTCCTTCTCATGGGGGCGCTCTTCATCGTTCTTCCTCGAACTATGGTCTCTGCCAAGCGGATTAATCAGGTTCTAGATTTGCATTCTTCTATCCAAAATCCTGCTCAAGTGCAGTTGGCTGATGAAAATCTCAAAGGTCAGGTCGAATTTAAGGATGTGACCTTTCGCTATGCTGCAAATTCGGAGGCAGTTATCGAGCATGTTAGCTTTAGAGCAGAAGCTGGCCAAACAGTTGCCTTTATCGGCTCAACTGGTTCTGGTAAGTCAACTCTAGTCAATCTGATTCCACGTTTCTATGACGTATCAGCAGGAGAAATTCTAGTGGACGGAGTTAATGTTCAAGATTACGGTTTGGAAGATTTGCGCAACAAGGTTGGTTATATTCCACAAAAAGCTGTGCTCTTTTCTGGAGATGTCAAGGGCAATCTAGACTTTGGACGCAGCCAAGAAACACCACTTAGTGAGGAGGCTATGTGGCAGGCCTTGGAATTGGCCCAGTCTAAGAACTTTATCGAAGACAAGGAAGCGGGCTTAGAGTCAGAAGTAGCCCAAGGAGGAACCAACTTCTCAGGTGGACAAAGACAACGTTTGGCCATTGCGCGTGCCTTGGCTCGTAAGCCAGAAATCCTCATCTTTGATGACTCCTTCTCAGCCTTGGATTACAAGACAGATCGTGTCCTACGCCAAGAGCTAGCAGAGAAAACAAAATCTATGACCAAGCTCATCGTCGCACAGCGTATTTCAACCATTATGGATGCAGATTTGATTTTGGTCTTGGATCAAGGTAAAGTCGTGGGACAAGGCACCCACAAGGAACTTCTAGCTACCAACGAAGTTTACCAAGAAATTGCCTATTCACAATTATCGAAGGAGGAATTGGAACATGGAAAATAAAAAAATGTCGCTCTGGAAACAGAGTAAACCCTATCTTGTAGGTCTCCAGTTTGCCCTTCTGATAGCCTTTCTAGCAACAATTCTATCCAATATCATTACTGTATATGGTCCAACCCGTATCAAGGAAATGACCAATATTATTGCCAGTGGTCTAGAAACAAGTGTGGATGTCACGGCGGTTGCAGCCATTGGTAGTTTTTTGGCCGTCATCTATGTGATTGGACTCCTATCAAATTATTTGCAGGCCTTTCTGTTTACAACAGCTATTCAACGTTTTTCAGAGCGTTTGAGAAGAGCGATTGCAGAGAAAATTAATCGTCTTCCATTAGGGTATTTTGATGGACATTCTCAAGGAGATACCTTGTCTCGTGTGACTAATGACGTTGACACTGCAGCCCAGTCCCTCAATCAAAGTCTGGGGACAGTTCTTTCATCCACTTTATTGGTCGTGGCAGTTTTGGTGACCATGTTTGGGATGAACTGGATTTTAGCCTTAGTGACGGTTGTTTCAACTCTTATCGGTTTTGCTTTCGTGTCCGTTTTTATGGGCAAATCGCAGGGCTTCTTTAAGAGTCAGCAACAGGATTTGGCGGCTGTAAATGGTTATGTGGAGGAAATGTACTCTGGCCATAATGTGGTGACCAGTTACAATGCTATCGAGAGCACCAAAGAAGAATTTGCGACCTTAAACTATCGTCTGTATGACAGTATCTGGAAATCTCAGTTTATTTCAGGGATTATGATGCCGATTATGATGTTTATTGGGAACTTTAGCTATGCCCTAGTGATTATCGTTGGGGCAGCCTTGGCTCTGAATGGGCAGATTAGTATCGGGATTATTGTTGCCTTTATGGCCTACGTTCGTATCTTTTCTCAGCCTCTTTCACAAATTGCCCAAGGGATTACTAGTCTTCAGCAGGCTAGTGCAGCCATGGGACGTGTCTTCGAATTCCTAGCTGAAGAGGAAATGGAAGACGAATCCCATAAAGAAAGACAATTGATCGATATGAAAGGTCAAGTAGTCTTTGATCGAGTCTCCTTTGGTTACACACCAGAGCGAACCATTATCCATGACTTTTCTGCGACTGTTCATGCTGGTCAAAAGGTTGCGATTGTCGGACCGACAGGGGCTGGTAAGACAACCATTGTCAATCTTTTGATGAAGTTCTATGAGATTGATAAGGGAAGTATTCGCATTGATGGTGTGGATACCAAGGAGATAAAGCGTTCGGAAGTACACGATGCCTTTTCAATGGTATTGCAGGATACTTGGCTCTTTGAAGGAACCATTCGCGACAATCTCATCTATAACCAAACAGGTATTAGTGATGAGCGCGTGATTGAAGCCAGCAAGGCTGTAGGGATTCACCACTTTATCATGACTCTACCAGATGGTTACGATACCGTCTTGGATGATACAGTGACCTTGTCTGTCGGACAAAAACAACTCTTGACCATTGCTCGTGCTTTGCTGAAAGATGCGCTACTTCTAATTCTGGATGAGGCGACATCTTCGGTTGATACTCGTACTGAGGAATTGATCCAGAAAGCCATGGACCGATTGATGGAGGGAAGAACTTCCTTTGTCATCGCCCACCGCTTGTCAACTATCCGAAATGCTGATCTGATTCTTGTCATGAAAGATGGCAATATCATTGAGCAAGGCAATCATGATGAGTTGATGGCACAAGGAGGCTTCTACGCTGACCTTTATAACAGTCAATTTACAGAAGACGAAGCAGAAGAATAAACCCAAAGAAGGCTTGACGGCCTTCTTTTTCTGCACTATACTAGAAGACAAGTGCTTCCCTATAAGCAAAATTTGAGTAAGTGATGAGAAAATATATGAAAAATTATCAAGAATGGTATGGCCACGTTGCTAGTAACATTAAAAATAAGCCCTTTCTTCTGAGCTTGTTAAGAACTTTCAATCGGTTTATGACAGTAGTCATGCCTATAGTTTATTTAACCTTGTTAGTAATTACCTATCTCCAACAAGGACTTGGGAAGCAGGTCTTGATGTATGTGTTTGTCCCTGCGTCAGGCTTTGTGATTTTGTCCTTTCTTCGTAAGAAAATCAATGCCCCTAGGCCTTATGAGGAATGGGATATTAAACCCTTGCTTGACAGAGATAGTCCTGGTCAGTCAATGCCCAGTCGTCATGTCTTTTCAGCAACCATTATCTCCATGGCTTGCTTACATGCTAGTTTATCTGTAGGGGTTATCTTATTGGTCTTGTCAGCCCTCCTCGGTCTAGTGAGAGTCTCAGGTGGCGTGCATTATCTCAAGGATGTAGTAGTTGGTTATATTTGTGGCCTTGCGTGGGGTGTGCTTTTCTTTCTATTTTGAATTGTAAGTTAAGGTGGTCCTACAACCACTTACGGGTCTAAAGTAACCACTTGCTTTTTTGCTCTTGTTTTCTTATTTTGGCTTTGATATAGTAGAGTCAGAAAGGAGATGGAATGAAGTTACGAATCGAAATTGACAGCAATTTAGAGGAAACTGAAATTGTCATCAAGGCAGCGGCTTTGACAGATGAGATTGCGGATTTACAGCGCCTCTTGCACGAATCCAAGTCTCCTAGGTTGATTTTTTACAAGGGGACGGGTGAATATTATCTGGACTTATCGGAAATTCTCTTCTTTGAGACAGAAGGTAGCAAGATTTACGCCCACACCCAGAAAGAAGCCTACGAGGTTCGGCTTAAACTCTATGAGTTAGAGGCTATTCTTCCTCGCTATTTTAGTCGGGTATCCAAATCGACTATTGCAAATATTCGTCAGGTTTACTCGGTGGACAAGTCCTTTTCAGGAACGGGCACCATTTCCTTTTATCAGACCCACAAGGAGGTTCATGTCTCACGACATTACCAATCCCTCCTAAAAGAAAATCTAAGAAACATGAGGTAAGAAGATGAAAAAGAAAGCATTTGGTATCGTGTTGCTAGTATTGGCAGCTTTAATATTATTACAAGGAAATTTTGGAATCCCTTCATTCGGTGGGCAAATTTGGCCCTTGCTTGGTATTGCATTTTTTGCCTATCAATCAGTTGGAGCTTTGTTGCGTCGTCACTTAACTTCAGCCTCTTTTACAGCTCTAGTAGCCTTAATGATTGCTAACCACTTTTATGGCATTTTACCAATTCCCAATCAGTCATTGTTCTGGGCAAGTATTTTAATCGTAATGGGTGTCAGCGCACTCACTCATTCTAACAGAACTTGGAATGGGAAAAAATGGTGGTATGATGGTAAAAAGACCATTCTTACAGATAAGGAAGTTGCTTTTGGGACTGGAACTTTCTACAAGCAAGAGCAAGAATTGGTAGAAGATCAAGTAGAAGTTGGTTTTGGAAATGCCAAGATATATTATGACAATGCAGAGATGTTGGGAGATACCGCAACCCTGAAAGTGGAAGTTGGTTTTGGCAATGCAGTTATCTATGTTCCTCAACATTGGGGAGTTGATTTAAAGGTAGAAACTTTCTGTGGCGTAGCCAAGGCAGATACTCCTCTAGCCCCAATCAGCAAAACCTTGATTATCCGTGGAGATGTGGCCTTTGGGAAGTTGGGAATTGTCTACGTTAAATAAAAAAATCTTCCAATTCCCTTGCAAAAAAGAAGAAAGTGTGATAACATAGTACGGTATGTGGTGCTAGCACATCCGCTATATTAGATCTAATAGGAGGAAAACACAATGGCTAAAGTATGTTACTTTACAGGTCGTAAGACTGTATCAGGAAACAACCGTTCACACGCGATGAACCAAACAAAACGTGCCGTAAAACCAAACCTTCAAAAAGTTACTGTTCTTATCGATGGTAAACCTAAAAAAGTTTGGGCTTCAGCTCGTGCTTTGAAATCAGGTAAAGTTGAACGCGTTTAATAATAAAAGTAAGGAGACCTTAGGGTCTTTTTTCTTTTACTGTAGATATAAAATCATTTGAAAAATAGAGTAAATATCCGCTGATACAGTATTCTGCTTTTACACTTGGGCTGAAATATGATAAAATAGAGTATCAACTAGTTGAGGTAAAAAGGATGACTGTAAAAATTAATACAAAAGATGGTCAAATCGAACTAACAGATGAAGTGATTGCAACCGTCGTAGGTGGAGCAGCAACTGAGATTTTTGGTGTGGTCGGTATGGCTAGTAAAAATGCCCTCAAAGATAATTTCCAAGCCCTTCTAGGTAAGGAAAATTATTCCAAAGGTGTCGTCGTAAAGGCAGCTGAAGATGGCAGTATTGCAGTTGACGTATATACCGTGTTGAGCTACGGAACAAAGATTAGCGAAGTGTCAAAAAACATTCAAGAGCGTGTTCGATTTAGTTTGGAAAACCAACTTGGAATTACCGCTCAGACTGTAAATGTCTACATTCAAAATATCAAAGTTGTAGGAGAATAACCGTGTCAAAAATTACTACTAGCTTATTTCAAGAAATGGTGCAGGCTGCATCAACTCGTTTGAATAAGCAAGCTGAATATGTCAATTCATTAAACGTCTTTCCAGTTCCAGATGGAGATACTGGAACAAACATGGGAATGACCATTGAAAATGGTGCTAAGGAAGTTGCAGACAAACCAGCTTCTACAGTTGGCGAGGTAGCGAGCATTCTTGCCAAAGGTCTTTTGATGGGCGCGCGTGGGAACTCAGGAGTTATTACGTCTCAGCTTTTCCGTGGATTTTCACAAGCCATCAAGGATAAAGACGAGTTAACAGGTCAAGACTTGGCCCTTGCCTTCCAATCAGGTGTGGAAGTTGCCTATAAGGCAGTTATGAAACCAGTTGAAGGAACGATTTTAACAGTTTCTCGTGGGGCTGCTATCGGTGCTAAGAAAAAAGCTGAGCAAACAGATGACGCTGTTGAAGTCATGCGCGCAGCCTTGGAAGGTGCTAAAACAGCTCTAGCTAAAACACCAGACATGCTTCCAGTATTGAAAGAAGTTGGTGTTGTGGATTCAGGTGGTCAAGGACTGGTCTTTATCTACGAAGGTTTCCTTTCAGCCCTTACTGGCGAATATATCGCATCTGAGGACTTTGTAGCGACTCCGGCCAACATGAGTGAAATGATCAATGCAGAACACCACAAGTCTGTAGCTGGTCATGTAGCGACTGAGGACATTACCTTTGGTTATTGTACTGAAATCATGGTAGCTCTTAAGCAAGGTCCAACCTATGCCAAAGATTTTGACTACGACGAATTCCGTAACTACTTGAATGAGCTTGGAGACTCTCTCCTCGTTGTTAACGATGATGAAATTGTTAAAGTCCATGTCCATACAGAAGATCCAGGACTTGTTATGCAAGAAGGTCTCAAATATGGTAGCTTGGTCAAGGTAAAAGTTGACAATATGCGTAACCAACACGAAGCACAGGTTGAGAAAGAAGTTGCTCAAGTTAGCAAACCAGCTGAAGAAAAAGAATATGCTTTGATTGCTGTGGTGGCTGGTAAAGGTCTAGCAGATATCTTCCGTTCTCAAGGTGTGGATTATGTTATTGAAGGCGGTCAAACTATGAACCCTTCAACTGAAGACTTTATCAAGGCTGTTGAACAGGTCAACGCTCGTAACATTATCTTCCTGCCAAATAACAAGAATATCTTCATGGCAGCTCAATCTGCAGCAGAAGTTTTGGAGCAACCAGCAGTAGTGGTAGAAGCTCGTACTCTTCCTCAAGGTTTGACAAGTCTTCTTGCCTTTGATCCAAGCAAGTCCATCGAAGAAAACCAAGAGCGTATGACAGCTGCTCTTAGCGATGTCGTTAGCGGAAGCGTTACAACAGCTGTTCGTGATACAACCATTGATGGCTTAGAAATCCATGAAAACGATAATCTTGGTATGGTGGATGGAAAAATCCTCGTGTCAAACCCTGACATGCACCAAACCTTGACAGAAACATTGAAACATATGTTGGATGAAGATAGTGAAATCGTAACCTTCTATGTTGGTGAAGATGGAAGCGAAGAACTTGCTAATGAAATTGCTCAAGAAATCGCAGAAGAATTCGAAGACGTTGAAGTCGAGATTCACCAAGGTCAACAACCTGTTTACCCATACCTATTTAGTGTAGAATAAGATTAATGAAGGACTGAGAAATCAGTTCTTTTTTCTTTTTTAGTAAATGAAATCGGTATCTTTTTTATAAAAACAAAAATAACATTCATAAATAAACTTTAAAATAGAAAATTCAGAAAATTTCTTCTTTTCTCTTGAAAAATTTTGAAAAAATGGTATGATAGTAACAAGTTATTTTTAAGAGAAGAGAAAGGGGAACAATGGAGAAAATCAGTTTAGAATCTCCTAAGACGGGGTCGGATCTAGTTTTGGAAACACTTCGTGATTTAGGAATTGATACCATCTTTGGTTATCCTGGTGGTGCGGTCTTGCCTTTGTATGATGCGATATATAATTTTAAAGGCATTCGCCACATTCTAGGACGCCATGAGCAAGGTTGTTTGCATGAAGCTGAAGGTTATGCCAAATCAACTGGAAAGTTGGGTGTTGCCGTCGTCACTAGCGGACCGGGAGCAACAAATGCTATTACAGGGATTGCGGATGCCATGAGCGACAGTGTTCCCCTTTTGGTCTTTACAGGTCAGGTGGCGCGAGCAGGGATTGGGAAGGATGCCTTCCAGGAGGCAGACATTGTGGGAATTACCATGCCAATCACTAAGTACAATTACCAAGTTCGGGAGACAGCTGATATTCCTCGTATCATTACGGAAGCTGTTCATATCGCAACTACAGGTCGACCAGGGCCAGTTGTAATTGACTTACCTAAAGACGTATCTGCTTTAGAAACCGACTTTATCTATTCACCAGAAGTGAACCTACCAAGCTATCAGCCAACTCTTGAGCCAAATGATATGCAAATCAAAAAAATCTTGAAGCAATTGTCCAAGGCTAAAAAACCAGTCTTGTTAGCTGGTGGGGGGATTAGTTATGCTGAAGCAGCTGCAGAATTAAATGAATTTGCAGAACGCTATCAAATTCCGGTGGTAACCAGTCTTTTGGGACAAGGAACGATTGCAACGAGTCATCCACTCTTCCTTGGAATGGGGGGGATGCACGGATCGTTTGCAGCTAATATTGCCATGACGGAAGCGGACTTTATGATTAGTATTGGTTGTCGTTTCGATGATCGCTTGACGGGGAATCCTAAGACCTTCGCTAAGAATGCTAAGGTTGCCCACATTGATATTGACCCAGCCGAGATTGGCAAGATTATCAGTGCAGATATTCCTGTAGTTGGAGATGCTAAGAAAGCCTTGCAAATGTTGTTGGCGGAACCAACCGTTCATAACAATACTGAGAAATGGATTGAAAAAGTTACCAAAGACAAGAACCGCGTTCGTTCTTATGACAAGAAAGAGCGTGTGGTTCAGCCGCAAGCTGTTATTGAACGAATTGGTGAATTGACGAATGGAGATGCCATTGTGGTAACAGACGTTGGTCAACACCAAATGTGGACAGCCCAGTATTATCCCTACCAAAATGAACGTCAGTTAGTGACTTCAGGTGGTTTGGGAACCATGGGATTTGGAATTCCAGCAGCAATTGGAGCTAAAATTGCTAACCCAGATAAGGAAGTAGTCTTGTTTGTTGGGGATGGCGGTTTCCAAATGACTAACCAGGAATTGGCTATTTTGAACATTTACAAGGTGCCAATCAAGGTGGTTATGCTGAACAACCACTCACTTGGAATGGTTCGCCAATGGCAGGAATCCTTCTATGAAGGTAGAACGTCAGAGTCAGTCTTTGATACCCTTCCTGATTTCCAATTGATGGCACAAGCTTATGGCATTAAAAACTATAAGTTTGACAATCCTGAGACCTTGGCTCAAGACCTTGAAGTCATTACTGAGAATGTTCCTATGCTAATCGAGGTAGATATTTCTCGTAAGGAACAAGTGCTACCAATGGTACCAGCTGGTAAGAGTAATCATGAGATGTTGGGGGTGAAGTTCCATGCGTAGAATGTTAACAGCAAAACTACAAAATCGTTCAGGAGTCCTCAATCGCTTTACCGGTGTCCTGTCTCGTCGTCAGGTTAATATTGAAAGCATCTCTGTTGGAGCAACAGAAGATCCGAATGTATCGCGTATCACCATTATTATTGATGTGGCTTCACATGATGAAGTGGAGCAAATCATTAAGCAGCTCAATCGTCAGATTGATGTGATTCGCATTCGAGATATTACGGATAAACCACACTTGGAGCGCGAGGTGATTTTGGTTAAGATGTCAGCGCCAGCAGAGAAGCGTGCTGAGATTCTAGCGATTATTCAACCTTTCCGTGCAACAGTGGTAGACGTAGCACCAAGCTCGATTACCATTCAGATGACAGGGAATGCTGAAAAGAGTGAAGCTCTATTGCGAGTCATTCGACCATACGGTATTCGTAATATTGCTCGAACGGGTGCAACTGGATTTACCCGCGATTAATACTCTTCGAAAATCTCTTCAAATCACGTCAGCTTTGCCTTGCCGTAGGTATATGTTACTGACTCCGTCAGTCTTATTTACCACCTCAAAGCAGTGCTTTGAGCAGTCTGTGGCTAGCTTCCTAATTTGCTCTTTGATTTTCATTGAGTATAAAAATATTTTAAATTTGTTAATCCAGCCTAAAAGGCAATAAATAATAGAAAAGAGAGAAAAAACTATGGCAGTTCAAATGGAATATGAAAAAGATGTTAAAGTAGCAGCACTTGACGGTAAAAAAATCGCCGTTATCGGTTATGGTTCACAAGGACATGCGCATGCTCAAAACTTGCGTGACTCAGGTCGTGATGTCATCATCGGTGTACGTCCAGGTAAATCTTTTGACAAAGCAAAAGAAGATGGATTTGACACTTACACAGTAGCAGAAGCAACTAAATTGGCTGACGTTATCATGATTTTGGCACCAGACGAAATCCAACAAGAATTGTACGAAGCAGAAATCGCTCCAAACTTGGAAGCTGGAAATGCAGTTGGATTTGCTCATGGTTTCAATATCCACTTTGAGTTTATCAAAGTTCCTGCGGATGTAGATGTCTTTATGTGTGCTCCTAAAGGACCAGGACACTTGGTACGTCGTACTTATGAAGAAGGATTTGGTGTTCCAGCTCTTTACGCAGTATATCAAGATGCAACAGGAAATGCTAAAAACATTGCTATGGACTGGTGTAAAGGTGTTGGAGCAGCTCGTGTAGGTCTTCTTGAAACAACTTACAAAGAAGAAACTGAAGAAGATTTGTTTGGTGAACAAGCTGTACTTTGTGGTGGTTTGACTGCCCTTATCGAAGCAGGTTTCGAAGTCTTGACAGAAGCAGGTTACGCTCCAGAATTGGCTTACTTTGAAGTTCTTCACGAAATGAAATTGATCGTCGACTTGATCTACGAAGGTGGATTCAAGAAAATGCGTCAATCAATTTCAAACACTGCTGAGTACGGTGACTATGTATCAGGTCCACGTGTAATTACTGAGCAAGTTAAAGAAAACATGAAAGCTGTCTTGGCAGACATCCAAAATGGTAAATTTGCAAATGACTTTGTAAATGACTATAAAGCTGGACGTCCAAAATTGACTGCTTACCGTGAACAAGCAGCTAACCTTGAAATTGAAAAAGTTGGTGCAGAATTGCGTAAAGCAATGCCATTCGTTGGTAAAAACGACGATGATGCATTTAAAATCTATAACTAATTGATAGAAATTAAGGTGAAGGCGAGTTGGGGGACTAACTCGCTTTTATAATCAATTCATCTCTTTTTAAAAGATGGATTACGATAAGTATGAAATAGTCTAGGAGAAAAAGATGTTAAGTTCAAAAGATATAATCAAGGCTCATAAGGTCTTGAACGGTGTGGTTGTGAATACCCCACTGGATTATGACCATTATTTATCGGAGAAGTATGGTGCTAAGATTTATTTGAAAAAGGAAAATGCTCAACGTGTTCGTTCTTTTAAGATCCGTGGTGCCTATTATGCCATTTCCCAGCTCAGCAAGGAAGAACGTGAGCGTGGGGTAGTCTGTGCCTCTGCGGGGAATCATGCGCAGGGAGTTGCCTATACTTGTAATGAGATGAAAATTCCTGCTACTATTTTTATGCCAATTACAACTCCGCAACAAAAGATTGGTCAAGTTCGCTTTTTTGGTGGGGACTTCGTAACCATTAAACTAGTTGGTGATACCTTTGATGCCTCAGCTAAAGCAGCTCAAGAATTTACAGTTTCTGAAAATCGTACCTTTATTGATCCTTTTGATGATGCCCATGTTCAGGCAGGTCAAGGAACAGTTGCTTATGAGATTTTAGAAGAAGCTCGAAAAGAATCGATTGATTTTGATGTTGTCTTGGTTCCTGTTGGAGGTGGTGGTCTCATTGCTGGGGTTTCTACCTATATCAAGGAAACAAGTCCAGAGATTGAAGTCATTGGGGTAGAGGCTAATGGAGCGCGTTCCATGAAGGCAGCCTTTGAAGCTGGTGGGCCTGTCAAACTCACAGAAATTGACAAATTTGCGGATGGGATTGCTGTGCAAAAGGTAGGTCAGTTGACCTATGAAGCAACTCGTCAACATGTTCAAACCTTAGTAGGTGTCGATGAGGGATTGATTTCTGAAACCTTGATTGACCTCTACTCTAAGCAAGGGATTGTCGCAGAACCTGCTGGAGCGGCTAGTATCGCCTCTTTAGAGATTTTAGCTGAATATATCAAGGGGAAAACCATTTGTTGTATCATTTCTGGAGGAAATAATGATATCAACCGTATGCCAGAAATGGAAGAGCGTGCCTTGATTTATGATGGTATAAAGCATTACTTTGTGGTCAATTTTCCACAGCGTCCGGGAGCTTTGCGTGAGTTTGTAAATGATATCTTGGGGCCAAATGATGATATCACACGTTTTGAGTATATCAAACGAGCTAGCAAGGGGACAGGCCCAGTATTGATTGGGATTGCCCTGGCAGATAAGCATGATTATGCAGGCTTGATTCGTCGAATGGAAGGTTTTGATCCATCTTATATTAACTTAAATGGTAATGAAACGCTCTATAATATGCTTGTCTGAGGACTAATAAAAAAATATCATATTATTTGCACAATCGATGTATAGGTGCTATAATGAAGATGAAGAAAGGGGGCGATTCCTATGGACTTAGGAAATCGATTACGCTATTTCTATCATAATTCATTATAGTACCTATGTTTTTTGATTCAGTTTATAGTAAGGGAGTAAAATTACTTGTTACATATAAGTAGTATTTTTAGAATCCACTATTTTATATATGTCTAATCTAAAATTTGGCTAAATATAATAGGAATTAGAAAAAATAATCAATACTAATGAGATGCCTTATACTGAGTTAACTGAGAAGAGTGATAAGATACTAAGAAGATAAAAACAGTGGAAAATGTTAGAAGATAGGATACTATTGTCTCCTAACGACTCATCTTTTTATAGGTTTGAAGAAATAAAAAGGAATATTGATAAAGTAAATAAATAGTACCAGTTGATCAAGTGAAAAGTGCTTATAAAGGCAGGAAGAATACCAAAGAAGGAGAAGAGAAAGAATAGTTAGTAATAGTGTGGAGAGAAAGTCTTCCGCTATTAGAAATGTCCTTTTAAAGTTGGATAAATAGAATAAAGTTGAAGATAAAACCTGTCTAACCTATCTCGAACTGGTATTTGTAAATTATGAATATTTTTACAAATAAAAGAGTTAATAATGCAATTATTTTAAAGGTATTTACTAATGGTTTATAGTAAGTAAAAACCTATATATTATCGGCTTTAATAAGATAGTAACAGAAAAATAAATCATTAATTTTATTGAATATATGTTTTTTTATTGACAAAACACATAAAAACGTATACAATTAAATATCGTAAAGAAGAAAATAGGAGAAGGACATGGCTAAGTCAAACTTTGAAAAAGTAGAATCAGTTGTTGGCTGGGTTCGTGATAAGAAAATCACAGGCTACCGTATCTCTAAAGAAACGAATGCGCGTGAAATGTCTATCATTGCTCTAGCGCAGGGTCGTGCAAAAGTAAAAAATATTTCATTTGAAACAGCTCTAGGTTTAATTGATTTCTATGATAAAAATCATGAAAAATTTGAAGATTAATCTTTGGATAATGGCGGATTCTTGAATAAGGTCTGCCTTTTCATTTTTTGGCTAGTAAAAAGACTGCACGGTTGTGTACTGCACCCCAAAAGTTAGACAGAAAAAATCTAACTTTTGCGGTGTTTTATTATGAAATTGAGTTATGATGATA